>PLEX01000184.1:64860-65010 GCA_003136575.1 Bryobacterales bacterium
AAGTTCCTGCAGAAGGAAATGGGCCGACGGCTGGCGGACGCGGTTGCGGAAAACAGCGATGTTCACCTCATCACCGACGGCAAGAATATCTATCTGGAAGACAGTCCGGACCGTATCGTCGACGTGCTGAAAAACGCAAAACAGCCCATG
>PLEX01000184.1:65067-79083 GCA_003136575.1 Bryobacterales bacterium
CGGCCGCCAGTGCCCGCCATGCTTCAATTCCTGTGGCTTTTCCCACTGTTAGGGCTAGTCACCGGGTGCGTTGCATACTGCGTCATCGCGATTTTCGCGGTCGCCAGTTACCGCAGATCCGGCGTTGCGCTCCTGCGGAAATTTCCGTCCGTTTCGGTACTGCGGCCCATGGCGGGAGACAGGGATAACACCGAAGCCGGCCTGCGCGCCGTTTTCGGGCAGGATTACCCGGATTTCGAAGTCGTGATCGGAACGGCAAGTCCGGAGGATGCCGCAACACCGATCGCGCGGCGGATTATGGGCGAGTATCCGAATCGTCCGTCGCGGCTTCTGTTTACGGGTGAATCTCCGTACCCAAACCGCAAGGTCTGGCAACTGCGCCAATTGTGGGACGACGCGCGGCACGAAACCATCGTGATGGCGGACAGCGATATTCGCTGGGAACCGGATTGCCTGAAAACGGTCGTCTCCGAGCTGTCGCAGGAAGGCGTGGGTCTGGTGACGTGTCCCTATCGCGCTACGGCGGGGCCTAGTCTCTGGTCGCGAATGGAAGCCATCGGCCTGAATGTGGATTTCATTTCGGGCATGCTGACGGCGCGATTGCTGAACGGCATGGATTATGCGATCGGCTGCACGATTGCCACGCGGCGTGAGGATATGGACTCGATTGGCGGTCTTACGGAGGTGCAGCCGTACCTGTCGGAAGATTTTGTCATTGGCAACCGGATGCACGGCAGCGGACGCACCGTGATTCTGTCGCGCTCCGTGATTGAGCACTATATCGGCAACGATTCCATTGGCATCAGCTGGAGCCATCGGCTGCGCTGGGCGCGGGGTTCGCGCCGCTCCCGGCCGGCGGGCTATCTGGGCGAGATCTTCATGAAGCCTACGGTGCCTGCCTTGCTGTTGTGGCTGGTGGCGCCCGGGTGGGGGTGGCTTTCGGGGCTGGCGTTGGCCATGCGGATCGCAGTTGTGTGGAGCGCATCAATCGGCGTTCTGCGCGATCCGGAGATGAAGAGGCGATGGTGGCTGCTGCCGGCGGAAGACATGGCGTCGTTTGCCGCCTGGGTGCTCGGATTTTTTGGCAATCAGCTGATCTGGCGCGGCCACAAGCTGACAATCGAACGCGACGGGATGCTGAGGATGCCGGAGGAAGCGGCGTCTTCGGCGCGGGTGTGAGGGTGAGTGAGTGAATTGGCAGGCGGAACCGCCTGCCCACATTACTTCTTGAGCGCTTCAATGAGCGCCGGCACCACCTGGAACAGGTCGCCGACGATTCCGTAATCGGCCGCCTCGAAAATCGGGGCTTCGGGGTCCTTGTTGATCGCGACGATGGTCTTCGATCCCTTCATGCCTACCAGGTGTTGAATGGCGCCTGAAATTCCCACGGCTACGTAAAGCTTCGGCGCTACCGTCTGGCCCGAACTTCCCACCTGCCGCTCCATCGGCAACCATCCGTTGTCGCAGATCGGCCTTGAGGCGGCGAGTTCCGCGCCCATCGCTTCCGCGAGCTGCTCGATCAACGCAATGTTCCCGACCTCGCGAATTCCGCGGCCCACCGAGACGATTCGCTCGGCCGCGGTCAGGTCCACGGCGCGCTGGGACTCGCGGAACCGCTCCAGCGGCTTCGTGCGAATCCGGCTGGCTTCGAGCACGGGCGTCACAACCTCCGTGGCAGAACCACCAGATTCAGCTTTGATCGCATTCTCAGAGCGAAACGCTCCGGCCTGCACCGAGGCGAAGTGTGGCCCATCGCCCTCGAAACGGACGTCGGCGTTCATTTTGCCCTGAAATAATTGGCGAACCAGAGTCAGCGCGCCGTTCTCGACGCGATGCGCAATGACGTCACTCACGAGGACGCGCCCCAACGACGCGGCAAGCGCCGGCGCGAAATCGCGCACCTGGTAAGTGTGCGGGAAGATCACGTACGCCGGGCGATGCAGTTCGATCAATTGCTTTAGCGCCGCCGTATAAGCGTCGGCCGTGTAGTCGGCGAGCAAACCGTGCTCAACGACATGAACCTTGTCGAGCCGGTATGCCGCGACCGCCGCCGCGACCTGCTGCAATCCGGCACCCGCCACAGCAGCGTAAACGGGCTGACCGAGTTCGGCGCCGATCTGCTGGGCCGCGGCCAGCGCTTCGTAAGACATACCGTGAAGCTTGCCTTCGAATTGTTCAAGAACCGCCAGAACTCCGGTCATATGACACGCGCCTCGAAACGCAGTTTCTCCACCAGTTGTCTCGCGGTTTCCTGCGGCGTACCTTCAAAAATCTGTGACCGCTTCGTCTTTTGAGGCAGATAAATTCGTTCGAGCCGAACGGACGGGGCCGCCGAAGCCGTCTCCGCCTCCACGCGGCGGATCTCTTTGGATTTCGCCTTCTTGATTCCCATCAGGGTTGCGTAGCGCAGCTTCGCCGCGCCCGACTGGATGGTCAGCAGCGCGGGCAGCGGCATCTCGACATGCTGGAACCACCCGTCTTCGAGCTCCCGCTTCACGCGAATTCCGCCGGAGACGGTCTCGACGCTCATCACCAGCGTGGCATGCGGGTAACCCATAACCTCGGCCAGCACGACGCCGGTCTGGCCATAGCCGAGATCGTCCGACTGAAGGCCCGTGAGTACAACGTCCGGCTTTTCGGTTTCGAGGGCCTTTGCCATCGTGCGGGCCAGGGCGAGCGGATCCGAAGCCCCGTGGCTCATTTCAATGTGGATTGCCCGGTCCGCGCCTTTGGCCAGCGCTTCACGAATGGTTTGGGTTGCGCGGTCAGGTCCGGCGCACAGCACCACGACCTCGCCGCCGGCGCTTTCGCGAAGCTGCAGACCGGCCTCCAGCGCGTAGGCGTCCGGCTCGTTGATTTCCCACGACAGATCCGCGTCTTCAATCCAGGTGCCGGATTTGTCGACCTTGAGCAGGCTGTCCCGCGCGGGAACCTGCTTGATAGCGACTACGATTTTCATAACGGTTCAGCCCTGCCTGCTTCGGACGGCGCACGACTTCGCAAGCTTAGTCCGTAAAGCGTTTGAAGATCAACGCGCCGTTGGTGCCGCCGAAGCCGAAAGAATTGGTCAGCGCGTAATCCAGCTTGAGGGGGCGCGGCTGGTTCGGAATATAGTCCAAATCGCACGCCTCGTCGGGATTGTCGAGGTTGGCGGTCGGCGGAGCCACCTGGTCGCGAAGCGCGCAAACCACGATGCCCGCCTCGAGCGCGCCCGCTCCACCCAGCAGATGTCCGGTCATCGATTTCGTCGAGCTCACACACAGCTTATACGCGTGGTCTCCGAAGGTACGCTTGATAGCGGCGGTTTCGGCCTTGTCGCCCAGCGGAGTCGAAGTGCCGTGCGCGTTGATGTAGCCAATCTGCTCCGGGTTCAGCTTCGCGTCTTTCAGCGCGTTGCGCATCACGCGAAACGCGCCTTCGCCGTCTTCCGGCGGCGACGTGAGGTGATAGGCATCGCCACTCATGCCGTAGCCGACGATTTCGGCCAGAATCGGCGCGTCGCGGCGTTTGGCTATTTCCAGTTCCTCAAGAATCAGAATGCCGGAGCCTTCGCCGACCACAAAGCCGTCGCGGTCCCGATCGAACGGACGCGATGCCCGGGCCGGCTCGTCGTTGCGCTGCGAAAGGGCTCGCATGGCGGCGAATCCGCCGATTCCCATGGGTGTGATGCAGGCCTCCGCGCCTCCGCAGATCATCGCATCGGCGTCGCCCCGGGCAATCAGGCGGAAGGAATCGCCGATCGAGTGGGCGCTCGTGGTGCAAGCGGTGGCGGTGGCGGAATTCGGTCCCTTGGCGCCGGTGCGCATTGAGATGTAGCCGGAGGCCAGATTGACGATAGTGGCGGGAATAAAGAACGGGGAAATCCGGCGCGGGCCGTAATTGAGATAGTTGCTGTGTTCGCGCTCGATGACTTCGAACCCGCCGATGCCGCTGCCGACATAGACGCCCACGTTTTCGGCGTTCTCTTCGGCGACCTTAAGTCCCGAAGAAGCCAGGGCGTCTTCCGAGGCCGCTATGGCGAACTGGATGAAGCGGCCCATCTTCTTCACTTCTTTCTTTTCGATGAACTTCGTCGGGTCGAAGCGTTTGATTTCGCCGGCGATCTGCGCGTTGAACAGAGCCGGGTCGAACGCCTCAATGCGGGAAATGCCGCTGCGGACGGCAAGCAGCGATTGCCACGTCTGCTCCGTCGTGTCGCCTATGGCGGTGATGAGGCCGACGCCCGTGACTACGACTCTGCGGGAAATAAAAGAACGCTCCTTCCTGATTTTACCGGGTTGGCCCGCTGTTAACCCCCGGCCACCCGCCGGTTCACGCCACTTGCGCCTGAGCCGGAGTTCGATGCACCAGCCAAAACGACCAGCCCGGCTGGGCCAGCCGGCTGGCGAAGCATATAAAAAGAGCCGCTTGCAGCCCTCGCGCGGCACCCCCGTTGGATGCCCTGACCTTGCGCGTGGATGCCGCGCGGCTGCTACTTTTTCTTGCTTTCGATGTAGGTGACGGCATCGCCGACGGTGCCGATCTTCTCGGCGTCCTCGTCGGGGATTTCCAGTTCGAAGGCTTCTTCGAAGGCCATGACGAGTTCCACGATGTCCAGGGAGTCGGCGCCAAGATCATCGACGAACGATGCCTTGTTGTCAACCTGGCTTTCGTCCACACCCAGTTGCTCTACGATGATCTGCTTGACTTTTTGTTCTACTGCTGATGCCATACGACCTCCAATATACACTGCGCGCCGGTGGTGCGGGCGAAAATACTTCCTGTACGCGGAAAAAAGAGAACGCTCACAAGTGGCGCAAAGTTTTGATTCTACACTACCCATGGGCGCGCGCTCAAATCGAATTTCCCCCCGGTATGCCGGGCCGCGACGAACGGCGTGGCATCCTCATAACATCCCAACGGACGTCGCAGTCATTCTCGTTTGCGCTCGCAACCCGCTGAACATCGGGGCGGCAGCGCGCGCCGTCGCAAACTTCGGGTTTTCGGATTTCCGGCTGGTCGATCCATACGACCTGGCCTTTCGCGAGGCCGTTTCCGCGGTTGGCGGAACGCACGTGTTGCTGAGCGCGCGGGTTTTCGCAACGGTCGCCGAAGCGGTGAGCGATTGCACCCTTGTGGTGGGAACAACGGCCGGGCAACATCGCGTTCCGATGCAGGGGGTGGAGCGTCTGGAATCGGGGATAGCTACTGCGCTGAATCACGCAGGACGAGTCGCGATTTTATTCGGCAGCGAAAAATTCGGCCTTTCCAACGAGGATATGAGCTTCTGCCATGGGCTGATGCGCATTCCGACCGTGCCCGAAACGCCTTCGATGAACCTTGGCCAGGCCGTTGCGGTCTGCCTCTACGAAATGGTGCGCGCCAATGCTGCCTCGTTGACGGATGCGGTGCGGCCTGGTCTTCTTCCGACGGTTTCCGGCTCGGACGCCGAACAACTGACGCGGATGCTGCTCGAAGTGCTGGAAAAATCGGGCTACACCAACCGCATCACGGCGACGTCGACAGAGCAAAAAGTCCGGCGCTGGATACGGCGTCTGCGGATCGGTCATCGGGATGCTCCGCTGCTGCTGGGGATTCTGCGGCAAATACTATGGAAATTCGATAAGCGTTGAAGAGTGCCGCGGGAGCGACTTGACGCTGGCTCGGAATGCGCTACCCCACAGGTAACAGCTCATTGCAGGCGCGGGTGGCCGCTTGACGGTCAGTCGCAGTGTGCCAGTCTGACTCCCGTGGAGCAGCGCATAGAAACCAGGGCAACCGGCGTCACCATTTGTCCCCATTGCCAGCCAGTCTAACGAGCCGAAACGGGCCGGTGAATTGCGGGCTTTGCCGAGAGGGAAACTCCGGCGACGGCGCGGCAGTGGGTAGAGACGGCGGTGGCGGTTATGTTATAGAGTTGCTGTGCGAAGTTCCGAGCGGAATGGCTGTTGAATGGCTGCGGGAAATCGATGCATGGCTGGCAAACAGGCCTGGGTAGTGACGGAGACGAAGAGATTCCCGCAAACCGCACGCGGTTCCGAGACACCTAGGTCCGCGAAAAAATAGACCATCGATTCGACACTCAATCCAGCAAATTCGATCTCCACCACGTGACCGAAAGCTTCGACGCGCCCGTTAGCCGTCCAGAATGTCTTCGGCTCTCCCGTCTCGACACCGATGTCGAGCATGTCGCCGTGCTCGCGCTCAAACAGGCAGTTGCTCGCACCCGTATCCACGCTCGCGAGCACATCGACTGCCTCGGCTCCGCTCTTCAGAATCACAGGCAGCGCGATGCCTTCCGTCTGGGATGCGTACCGGTGCCGATGAGTGAATTCCAGCCGAGGCATCAGAGCCAGCCGGCCAAAGGTCGCCCGGGTTCGTCCGGCAAATGCACCATAAGGGGGCGCTGAACTCCCTTCGCACGCGCCTCATCACGAACCGCGCGAGCCTTGGGGCCGTGGCTGATGAGTTCATTGCCCTGCAGTGCGACCCACTGTCCGCCAAACCTGGCACCGTGTACCCGAATCCACTCCTGCTCCTGAGCGCGAGGATTGCCCGTCGGTTTATCGGGAACGTCAGTGATCGCAAGAAGAACATGCTGGTGCTCTTCGAGAGACAGCGGCTGCAGCGGGCGCAGGACTCCACATTCGAACACAGCTTCCAAGTGTTGCACCATAAGTCAATTGTAGCGGCTGACCGGGCTGTTCGGGGGCGGTGGTCAATCTCATCGGAGTACGATTCTCCTCGACATACCTCAACGCCCGAAATCGCCGGAACCGCCTGGGATGTCACACTTTCGCTTGTCGCCGCCTGCGAGTCGCGGAAATCGCCGGCGTTGAAGCGCCGCGCTCGACAATGGGACAACTATGCGACATAATGTCTAGCAGCATGCCCAGCACTGAAACGGCAGAATTGCCGCCCCCCCTTTTGTTGCTTTCGCAGGCCCGGGAGTTTTTTACGCAGAGCGAGTTGGCCGCGAAGCTCGATGTAACGCCGAGGACTATTGGACGCTGGGAGAAAAGGGAGACCGATTGTCCGGCTGTGGTGGGCGCGGCGCTCCGGGAGATCATTCGTTCCACGACGCGCGAGACCACAGGCTCCGGGAAATTCACGTTCATCGATCTGTTTGCCGGCATCGGCGGAATGCGCGCCGGTTTCGAGCAGGCTGGCGGCAGATGCGTTTTCACCAGCGAATGGAATCCATATGCGAAGGAAACCTACGTCGCCAACTTCGGCTCAGGAGAACGTTTCGCGGGTGATATTGTCGCCGTTTCGGCGGGCGAGATACCGGATCACGACGTTCTGGTTGCAGGCTTCCCGTGTCAGCCGTTTTCCATCGCGGGTGTGAGCAAGAAGAACTCTCTGGGCCGCGCGCACGGATTTGAATGCGCAACGCAGGGAACGCTGTTTTTCGATGTGGCAAGGATTATCGCGGCCAAGCGACCGAAGGCTTTCCTGCTTGAAAACGTGAAGAATCTTGTCAGCCACAACGGCGGGCACACGTTTAAGGTCATCTGCGACACGCTCAGACGCGACTTGAAGTACCACGTCGAGACGAGTGTGGTCGATGCCGCGCACTTCGTTCCGCAGCATCGTGAGCGAATCCTGATCGTCGGATTCCGGGAAGACGTCGGATTCAGCTTCGACGACCTGCGTTTGCCTGCCGAAAGGCCGACGCTGAAAAAGATTCTGCATCCGGAGGACGGTTCGGAGAAGCCTGAGGAACCGTTCACGGTCGGGCATTCCGGAACGGTGAATGCCAAGTACACCCTCAGCGACAAGCTGTGGAACTATCTTCAGGCGTATGCGGAAAAGCACCGGGCGGCGGGCAACGGATTCGGATTCGGGCTGGTGGACAAGGATTCGGTCGCGCGGACGCTTTCCGCCCGCTACCACAAAGACGGCTCCGAGATTCTGGTGAGCCGAGGCGAAGGCAGGAACCCCCGCCGGCTCACGCCGCGGGAGTGCGCGAGGCTGATGGGTTTCCCGGATTCGTATCAGATACCGGTGTCGGACACCCAGGCTTACAAACAGTTTGGGAACAGCGTGGCGGTGCCCGTGATTCGGACGGTGGCGGAGATCATGCAGCCGGGTATTTCACTGCTCAGGCGCTACGAGGAGACCGGGGTTCTTGAGGCTCCCTTGTTTGGAAAACGGGAAGGCTGGCTACCTTTCTGAATTCAGCCGTTGCCCGGCCGGCCAGTGTTGCGCCCTATGACCGACGTCCACACGCCCGAGCAGCGCAGCCTGAACATGTCGCGCATCCACGGACGAGATACGCAGCCGGAAATGCGCGTCCGGCGATTGCTGCATGGCATGGGATTTCGCTACCGGCTGCACGTGAAGGATTTGCCGGGCAAGCCGGATCTCGTCTTCCCGCGGGTAAAAGCGGTGCTGTTCGTTCACGGCTGCTTCTGGCATATTCATCGCTGCAAATATGGCAAACCCGCGCCCGCGACGAATAAGACGTTCTGGGCGGAGAAGCGGCGATCGAACGTGGAGCGCGATAAACGGAATCGGCGGCGGCTGCGTGCGGACGGGTGGAAGGTGTTTGAGATATGGGAATGCCAGACGCGGCAGGAGGAGAAAATGCGGGCGAGGCTGGCGGGGCTGATGAGCATCCTGCGGAGTCGGCCGTCAAACTCCCTGTAACCGACCCGATACGAACTTATGTATCAGGCTCGATATCAGCGCCTGATAAGGCAGCCCTTCTTCCAACGCCCTTTTTTGGAGTGCGTCGAGGTCTTTGCCCGAGATTCGGATATTGACCCGCCGGCCCTTACGAAACGTGGAAGCAGCGTAGCCGGCATAGCGCTTCTTCTCTTCGTTCAGGCCGCGGACCGAACGCCACTTGCCTTTTTTTACGGAATCGAGAATGTCTTTTTCACAGGCGTCAATTTTCATGAAATTTCTGTCTCCCCATGAAGATACTTACGGGTCGCCTTCCGGCTTGGAATAATGGCGATTTAAGCCACGCACTCATCGCTGTGAGCAGCGCCGCGTTGTCTCAGATTCAAACCTCAATAATCTCAGGATCACACAACGCGTGCTCTCCAGGCACACGCCCCTACCTGCTTTCGAGTCCACTACGCCAACCGGCATCTTGAATTGGCCGGACGAGCGGATGGCTCAACATCGCTCGCGCCGAACGCACTGCATCAGTTGCGCTCTACCGATGCCGGCCCGCAGCCATAGACTCGTCTCTGCTCAAATAACGAATATGATGGACGCCACATCCAGACGCGCATTTCTTACGGGACTCGCCGGTGCCGCCGCCCTTCCCGCGTTCGCGGCGAAGCCCACGCCGTTCGGCGCCGTGCCATCGCACCGGCAGTTGCTCTGGCATCAGCTCGAAACCACGGCGTTTCTGCACTTCACCATCAATACTTTCACCGACAAGGAATGGGGTTACGGCGATGAAGACCCGAATCTCTTCCAGCCCGCGAAGTTCGACGCCGACGCCATCGTCGACGCGCTGGCCCTTGCCAACATGCGCGGCGTCATCCTCACGTGCAAACACCACGATGGCTTCTGCCTCTGGCCTACCAAGACGACCGAGCGCTCGGTCCGCTCCTCTTCCTGGCGCAACGGGCAGGGCGACGTCGTCCGCGAACTCTCCGCCGCCGCGCGCCGCCGCAACATGAAATTCGGCGTTTATCTTTCGCCGTGGGACCGCAATAACGCCGCGTACGGCACGCCCGCGTACATCGGTATTTACCGCCGGCAACTTACCGAGCTACTCACCGATTACGGCCCGATCTTCGAGGTCTGGCACGATGGCGCGAACGGCGGAGACGGTTATTACGGCGGCGCGCGTGAAAAGCGCATGATCGACAAGACGACTTATTACGACTGGCCGAATACCTGGGAACTGGTGCGCAAGCTACAGCCCGAGGCCGTCATTTTCAGCGACGTCGGCCCCGATGTCCGCTGGGTCGGCAACGAACGCGGCATCGCGGGGGATCCGTGCTGGGCGACTTACGATCCGGTCGGTGAGAGCGGCGGTCCAGCATCGCCTGGCGACGTTCGCGCGAAGGATTCGCCCACTGGCACAAAGCACGGAACGAAGTGGCTGCCCGCCGAATGCGACGTCTCCATCCGTCCCGGATGGTTCTGGCACGCGCAGGAAACCGCGCGCGTGAAGACGCCGAAGCAGCTGATCGATCTCTATTATCAATCGGTCGGACGCGGCGCGACTTTCCTGCTGAATGTGCCGCCCAACAGGGATGGCCTGATTGACGATGCCGATAAAGCGTCACTCAAAGCCTATGGCGAGTACGTACGGAAGACGTTTGCCCAACCGGTGGCGCAGGCGTCGACGAAGCAGCTTGCAAAGCCCGAGATCGTGGTGGATATCCCTGCGCATACTCCGTTCAACGTGGTCCGGATCAAAGAAGATATTCGGCTCGGTCAGCGGGTGGAGGCCGTCATGGTGGAAGCATTTGTGGCAGGCGCGTGGAATCCGCTGGCGTCGGCCACGAGCATCGGCCCAAGGCGTATCCTGAGGCTCGACAAGCCTGCAACAGCTGCGAAGGTTCGGCTACGTGTGACCCAGACAGCCGCGCCCGCCGTGCTTTCCGAATTCGCGCTCTTTCGCGAGGCCTGAGGTTTTCCGGCGGGATGTTCCGGGCTGGCCCGGCGCGCGACGGGGTCGACTTGAGCATGGCGTTTACACCTGACGCAACTTCCCCCGCCGGCGCGCGCCTCGCCGATTGTGATATCTTCTCGGAAGCACCCGCTTTAAGGAGTAATACCAATGAAGTTTCTGAAAAACGCGAGCATGACCGTGCGCCTGATCCTCGTCACAACAGTACTGGCCGTGCTTCTCGGCGCTTATGTGAAGCAGCAGTCGGCGTCCATCATGACGAACGCCGCGAAGAACTTCATCAATTCGCTGGAGCCGTGGCAAAAGACCGCCGTCACGTTCAAGATGGAAGACGAGGAACGGAGCAACTGGTTCTTTACGCCCGTGCCGCGCAAGGGCCTCGCGCTGCACGACATGAAGCCGTACCAGCGCCAACTCGCGCTCGCCATGCTGGCTGCGGGCCTGAGCCAGCGCGGCTTCATCAAAGCCACCACGATCATGAGCCTCGACGAGTTGCTGCTGGTGCTGGAACCCGCGCCGCGCCGCGATCCGGACAACTATTACGTCAGCATTTTCGGCGAGCCTTCCGAAACCGGCGAATGGGGCTATCGCTTTGAAGGGCACCACGTCAGCCAGAATTTCACGCTCGTGAATGGCAAAATCCAAGGGGCGCCGAGTTTCTTCGGCAGCAATCCCGCCGAAGTGATGGACGGGCCGCGCAAAGGCCTTCGGGTTCTGGCGAACGAAGAGGACCTGGCGCTCGACGCCATCAATTCGCTGACCCCCGAGCAGCGCAAGGTCGCAATTTTCGATGCGAAAGCGCCGGGCGAAATCCTGACTTCGAACAGCCGCGAGGCCGCATTGAAAGGCCAGCCAAACGGCATTTCGGCGTCGGCCATGACTCCCGAGCAACGCGCGAAACTACAGGATCTGCTCGAAGAATACTGCTCGAACATGCCGGATCAGATTGCCGCGCTTCGCGAAGCGCAGATTAAGAAGGCGGGCACGAACATCTGGTTCGCCTGGGCCGGCGGGACTGAGCATCATCAGCCGAACTATTATCGGGTCCAGACCGCCGATTTCCTTGTCGAGTTCGATAAGACGCAGAGCAATGGAAATCACATCCATTCGGTTTGGCGCGATTTCACGAACGATTTCGGCCGCGACCTGCTGAAAGAGCACTACGCCGCGAGCCATACCGCGTCGAAGTAGCGTAACCGACTGGCCCGTCCTGGCGAGGTGCGTTCTCGCGGTCCACGGTGCGAGCGGCGGGACGACGGCCTCGGGCAACACCGGTTTGAAGTGCCTGGCACGCGGAACGTGAGTGCAGTGCGCGACGGCCCGGGATTGGCTGACGCGGCCGGGTCCCGGCGCGGTAGTACGCTGGACATATGGACAACCCGTGGCTGGAGAAGACGGGTTTGTTGTGGCTCCATGCGACCGACGGCGAGAACGATTTCGCCGAGAAAGTGGAACACGGCGTTGCGGTGCGAGATTCGGTTCGCACCCTCGCGACGCAGGCGCGACTCGGCTACTGCTGGTCCCATCTGGCGAGTCTGTTTCCGCAGCGGATCGAATTCGCCCGCGCGGCCGAAAAGAGCTTCCGGTTTCTACGCTACGCGTTCACCGAAAGCGATGGCGATTTCAGAATTTACGACCAGAGCTTCTATCTGCTGTTCATGGCCTGGTACTACCGCGTCACGAACGACCCCACGGCGATCCGGCTGTTGATGAGCCGTTACTCGGAAGTTCAGCGGCATTTCGACGACGCTGGTGTCGGCGGATTCGGGTCTCAGCCTCCGGGCATGAGAAGCCACAATCCCTACATGCATCTGCTGGAAGCGCTGCTGGCAACCTTCCGTGCTACGAAGGATGAGTATTGGCTCTCCGAGGCGCTGAAGATCGAAGATCTCTTCTTCTTGCGGCTGTTGGACGGTGAGAAACAGGTTGTTTTCGAGTTTCTGAATTCCGATTGGTCGGTCGCGGGCGATGGGCGCGTGGAAATCGGACATCAGCTGGAATGGTCCACGTTGCTGCTCGAACTCAATGAGATAGCCTCAAAGCCCCGGCTGGTGGCGGCGGCAGGGTTCTTATACGAATTCGCTCTACGGTACGGCTTTGAAAATGGCGCGGTCATTGATGCGGTCGATGCCTCCGGCCGGCCGATGGATCGCAAGAAGCTGCTTTGGAGCCAGATGGAAGCGGCGAAACATTTCTCCGTCAGAGCCCGAATGCTTCACGATCAGACCGCCCGTGCGCGAGCGGTCGCCCAATGGGCGAATATCCGCCAGGGCTTTCTCCACGCCAACGGCTGGACCTGGCATAACCGCATCGCGGCCCGAGGCGCGCCGGTGGAAGAACCGTCGGTGGCCCGCCTGCTTTATCACGTGGTGACCGCGGCGGCGGAAGGCGGATAGTCGGCCGCGACAGACCTGCCCGATCCGCCGTTCGTTGCGGCCACACTCCGATGAGCCGGAGCGGGCCGCAATCGAGAGTATCGCTACTTGGCGTTGATGAACCGATAGCCAGTCGACTCGCCTTCGACGAAGAGCTTATCGAGATGTAAGGATCCCGCGTCATCGCGCGACAGAACGACTTCCGTCTTCTGATCCGTGGCGGGGCCGGCAGTCTTCATCGCCGCAGCGACTGCGACAGTGTCGCCTTCGTCGGAACGTATCACAAACAAGCTCGCCCCGGCGCCGGCGGAGACTTCACTGATCTCGTACTGTTGTCCGCCTTCAAGAGTCGCATTGCCCACGCTGACGGCTTCCGGCAGCGTCACGCGTACGGTATTGCCGGCAGCGGAATAGGCCGGAGTTACCAGACCGATTCCGACGAGCGCAACACATAACGCGCCAAGCGTTTTGATTATTCGCATGTTATCCAACTCCTTTCATCTTTTGTGGAGGACGCATTCCGCGTCCACCCGAAACGACGCAATCGCGAATACGGCGGTTGCGTTTCCGGTGGTTTGCCGCCGGCGGTTTGATTCGAAAACACACAAAAGCAATCGTGCTCAAACCCACGTAATCAATGCTGAGAAGCACTTACAGGGCGCCCGATTATTGTAGTAGAAGCCCACGATGCCCAGAATGAACAACGAGGTCAAACCGGCAATTCTTACCGAAAGTCACCCGGCGAGTGATGGCGCGCTCGTACACATGCGATTTCATCGGTAAAAAGGGTGCCAGGGCTTTGCGCCGAGCCATCGCACTTTAAAGCCGCCGATCTGGCAAAACGATTGCAAAATCATCCGCGAGGTGTCATATGAAAGCAATCGCTATAGCGTCGTTCGCAGTGATCTTAGCCTCCGCGCTGTGCGCGCAGGCGCCTAGTCTGGTTCAGTCGAACGTGACTCCGCCATCCGATGGCAGAGTGCCGATTTATTCGGTGGAGGTAACATCGAGGAGCATCAGAGCCGTAAATTATCGTAACAGTTCACGCGTCTGCGG
>PLEX01000050.1 GCA_003136575.1 Bryobacterales bacterium
AGTGTTTGCGTCCTGCCGCCGGAAGGCAGGGCATGTTGAAGCGGGAGACGTTCCGCACTTTCCTGCGCGATCTGGAGCGGCACAGCCTGGCTGAAGAGCTGCCAGGTCACCGAAGTGGCCACGGAATCGACGGGCCAGTCCTGGCGACCGGTGTGGAATGTGCTGGAAGGCCACATCGCCAATCTGGTGTTGCTGAACCCGGCTCACGTGAAGGGGCTGGCGGGACTCAAGACGGATCGTCGCGATGCCGAATGGCTGGCAACGGCTCAGCCGACAAGTCGTTGCCGTCAAGACGCAGATCTGCCGTTTGCTGCCCATCGAACAGGCTGAGCGAATACCGCTCAAAAAAAAGCGACGGACGAGATCCGGCGCCGGATCGCCGGCGAAATAGATCCCTACTTGCGAATCAGGCGCAAGACGAGAACGTTTTTGAAAGGCGTCCAAGCCTGATTCCTTGAAGCCCTCTAAAAGCGTTTTTGTCATGAAGCGCAAACCGACAACCGAATACAACCCAGCAGCCCACTCTTTGGCCTTAAGTTAATTACGCGAGAGAGCGGGCTTTTGTTTTGTCTACAACTTCCTGTCCCCGGTGCTTTAACGGAACCGCACCGGACAACAAAAACATCCGTTTGAACTCTGCTTGCGTACAAAGAGGCAATACAAAGCGCGCCACCTGAGCATTTGGAAATTGCACTGGCGGCGCTCATTGAAGCCCGGTTCACCGCCGTGCCGAGAGCGGTGAAAAGAAGCGTTGACAGCACCCAAATCCTCTACGCCCAAACTCTTTAAATTTCTGGTGTCGTAACCAAAGCCGACGAGATGACGAAGATGTTCTTCTGAGAGCGTTTCCAGTATTTTTGAATCTTCTTTTAACCGGGGAGTTTTTATCAGCTCTTTTCCATGTTCAACATGGAGCCAGCGCCAGGTAACGTTGACGCACCGAAGCCACGTATTTATGGACACGGCCTTGACGCCCCGGCTTCGCAGCTCTGCTATCCTCTCAACGATTGCGGTTCGGTCGAGGGCGTTCTCAAAGGCTTTGAAGGAATCCCGATACCAAGCAATGGTTTTCGGGCTCACGCCTTTCAGATACAGGCGTTCTCTGATAAACTGGTGTGTCAGTACCTCTTTTCTGCTGCCTGATTCGCTAAGTCATTGATTCCAGGGGCGCGTAGCTCAGCTGGTTANNAGTCCCTGCGCGCCCACCATTTAACTCCTTTGTTTTCATCGAGACCTACCTCCCGTAATCGGCCCTTGGGGGCCTGAGCGTGCCAAAAGTGTTCCAAATGTCCGCTGGCTGGACTGAACCCCAAGCGTGACACAGACGAGTTTTGAGACAGTAGCCGTTCGCTGATTTCTTGTAGCCGAACGGGCGGTTATAGTTCAGGATGGTTGCGGCGGGCGAAGCGGAAGCGAGCGATGCTGGAGAGCAACTCGCCGGAATAGCCTACCGGAGACTTATCCATAACGATGGGCGCCGGAGCGGCGATACCGGCCGCTCTCGTTTACCCTCGACATTTTAAAAAACTCATGCGCGGAGCGGGCGGAACGTCCGCTGTGGCCGATTGCGCCGCCCGCTTTTCGAACTCGACCGGCGACAGGTAACCCAGCGCCGAGTGCAGTCGCGTGGCGTTGTAATAGCGCCCGAGGAAGACGCTCAGATTGGTGCGGAGATCTTCCATATCCCGGTACTCGGAGCAGTAAATCTCCTCCTGCTTCAGCGTTTTCATGAAGCGTTCGCATTTCGCGTTGTCGTAGCGATTGACCGGCCTGCTCGTGCGCGGGATCATGCCGTGCCGGACCAGCGTGTCGACGCAGGCTGCGGGCGCATCCTGGACTCCACGGTCGGAATGATGAATCAGGCGGGGCTGCGGCTTTCTGGAATCGATGGCGCTTGTCAGAGCCGCAAGCGGCAGTTCCGTTGTCAGCCTCAGACCCAGACTCCAGCCGACGACCTTGCCTGAAAACGCATCCCTGACCACGCCGGAGACACATCCGCACACCCCAGACGCACATAGGTAATGTCGGCCACCCAAAGCGTGGTTCGTGGCCTTGGGATCGGCCGGCGTGCCACATTGATCGCCACTTCGAAATCGTGGCTGCTGACCCCAGGAAGCCGGGCAGCGGTTTTTACGTCAACGTGAAGTTCAGGAGTGACATTCGCGGAGTCTTCTAACGGCGCCCGGCGCAGCGCACGGGTCGCGGACGGGGAACTCCCTGATTCAGTGGTCGTCTTCGGAAGGCTATTTGAATCCAACATGGCAGATCCCTCAGGCGGTCGACGTTTCCTGCGGGCGACAGGGCAGCGGTGACTTTGGCCGAGCCCGGAGCTGATCGTTCCAGTCTTTGAACCCGGATGGCTCGTGGACTTCGAAGCGCAAATCGGGACGACCCGACATCTCGACAGCCCGCCTGACGACGTCGGCCAGCTTGCGGCCGTCCGCGTCCGCATCCGTTGCAGCTGTGAATTTCAGAGCCGGACCGGATGCGCGCGCAGCGGCGCGGATTGGACAATGGCTCCAAACGATATTCAAGGCTTAACGATCCGCGGGAATCGACTCTCCATAGACTATTTGTATTCCGATGTACTCTCATCAACAACGCCAAAAACGGTCTAGAATAGCGGTAAGCGTATAAGCACAGCCGTAATCGAAGCGCCAGGAAGGAAGCAACCGTGTCTGCCGAAGAGGAACACCCGGCCCCCGATGCCAACTCCAGCCCACACGAAGGCGATACGACCGTCACCAGTCCAATCGACTTCGCCGGGACCGGCGGACCGCTGATCGACCGCTATCAACTTTTGCAGAAAATAGGTGAGGGCGGCATGGGCGAGGTCTGGCTCGCCGAGCAAAAAGAACCGGTGCGCCGCCGCGTGGCCCTTAAGCTGGTCAAAGCCGGAATGAACAGCCGCGAAGTGGTCGCGCGCTTCGAGTCCGAACGGCAGGCGCTGGCCCTGATGGACCACTCCGCGATCGCGAAGGTGCTCGACGCGGGCTCCACGCCGCAAGGCGCGCCGTACTTCGTCATGGAGTACGTGGCGGGTGTGCCGATCACCGACTACTGCGACAATCACCGGCTCAGCACCCGCGACCGGCTGGAATTGTTCATGCAGGTTTGCGAAGGCGTGCAGCACGCACACCAGAAGGCCATCATCCATCGCGACCTGAAGCCGTCGAATATTCTGGTCACCGAAGTGGATGGCCGCCCTGCGCCGAAGATCATCGATTTCGGGGTAGCCAAGGCGCTCACTCAGAAGCTGACCGCGAATACGATGTTCACGCGCGTGGGGGCGCTTGTGGGAACTCCGGAATACATGAGCCCGGAGCAGGCGCTTTCCTCCGGCGAGGACCTGGATACCCGGACCGACGTCTACTCGCTCGGTATCGTCTTCTACGAATTGCTGGCGGGTGCCCCGCCCATCGAACTGCGCAAGATCGCACTCGACGAATTTCTTCGCCGGTTGCGGGATGAAGATCCGCCCAGGCCCAGCGCCAGAATCCGCACGCAGGACCCCGCCACATCCACGGAGCTGGCGCGCAGACGCCGGTCCGAAGCGCCCGCGCTGGCCAGGCAACTGCAAGGCGATCTGGATTCGATCGCCCTGAAGGCCCTCGAAAAAGACCGCGCCCGCCGCTTTGGATCGCCTTCCGATTTTGCGGCGGATATCGCGCGGTATCTGAAGAACGAAGCGGTGCTCGCTGTCCCGGCTTCGACGGCTTACCGCGCGCGCAAGTTCGCACGGCGCAATCGCGCGGCCCTCGTTACTGCCTGCGCTTTCGCCCTGGTGCTCATCGCCGCGGCGGCCATCAGCATCCGGCAGAGCATACGGGCCAACCGGGAAGCGGCGATGGCGCAAGCGGTCAATGACTTCCTGCAGAACGATGTGCTGGCGCAGGCCAGTGCGTTTAATCAGGGGATGAAGCCCGACCCGAACCTGACGGTGCGCACTGCGCTCGACCGGGCCGCGGCGAAAATCGCGGGTAAATTCACCTATCAGCCACTTGTGGAAGCCTCTATCCGCCACACCATCGGCGCGGCATATATCGACTTAAGCGTCTATCCCGATGCGGAGATGGAATTCGAGCGAGCGCTCGCGCTGCGCCGGGAGCATTTGGGAGAAAACAACCCGACCACTATCTCCAGCATGGGCAGTCTGGCGGCGGTGTACGAGCGGCAGGGTAAGCTGACGGAGGCCGAACCGCTCTACGCGAAAGTGCTGGAAGCGAATCGCCGGCTGGTGGGCGAAGAGTCTCCCGCCACGCTCAAGAGTATGACGGGACTCGCGGTTACTTATGCGGGCGAAGGCAAATTCGATCAGGCGGAGAAACTTCTGAGCCGCGCGCTGCCACTGGAGGAGAAGGTCTTGGGTAAGAACGATCTGCAGACCCTGCGGACAATGGGAAATCTCGGATCGATATACTACTACCAACACAAGTACCAACAATCCAACGATCTGCTATTGAAGACGCTGGAAGCCAAGCGCCGCGCATTGGGGGAAGATAACCCCGAGACTCTCGATACCGAAACGAATCTGGCCGGCAACTACGTGGACCGCGGCGATTACGCCGAGGCCGAACCGCTATATTCGGCGGCGCTGGCCGGGTTCCGCCGTGTGCTGGGCGAAGCCCACCATCACACTATCAACGCTATGAACTGCATGGCAGACCTATACCGCTATCGCGGCGACCTGCCGCGTGCCGAGGCGCTGTTCAGCCAGGCGCTTGAGGCTGCGCGCCGCGGGTTAGGCGACTCCCACCCAGCCACGCTGGAGAGCATGGCTGGACTGGCGGAGATCTACGCCGCCCAGAGCCATTACGAACAGGCGGAGCGGCTGTTTTCGACGGTTCTGGAATCGCGACGGCGTATGCAGGGACCGGAACAGCCGGAAGTTTTGGGTACGGCGCTTTATCTGGCAAGCGTCAGGCTGAACCGCCACGAGTACGCCACAGCCGAGTCAGAGCTTCACGACAGCCTCAAGATCTTCGAAAAGATCGCGCCTAACGCCTTCGAGCGGTACTGGTGCCAGGCATTGCTTGGGGCCGCCCTGGCGGGCGGGAAGAAATACGCCGAGGCCGAACCGCTACTTACCGCGGGCTATGACGGTATGGTGAAAGCGCAGGATAACGTTCCTGTCGGCGACCGGCTGGCGATCGATGACATAGCGCAGCGGGCCTCCAGACTTTATGAGGATTGGGGCAAGCCGGACAAGGCGCGGGAATGGAAGCAAAAGCCGCGAGTTCCCGCACTGGTGGGGGTGAAATAAGCCGGACAATCCGCCGGTCTGATTGCCGTTCCCTGTCTGGTGCAAGTTCCGGATTCGCCGAGCGTGGGCTTTATGCCTGGCTCAGGTAGTCCGCGTTTGTTGAAGTTGTTCGGAGCGTGTTCCCATTGCCCGTTGCCAGCCCACTGGCCAGCCTGTCAGGAGGCGGACGGGGGCGTCAGCGGCGGTTCCGGGGAACCGCCCCACCCAACCGCAGCCGTTGAGTAAAGACGGCTCGGCCAAAGCACGGCAGGCAGAACCCTGTTCACTGGGTCGGAGCGAAGTAGCCTCTCCGCCATGACGCCGACAATTTCGGCATGCCTCTTGGCGGATTGACTTTCACCACGATGGAGCGGTATTTGCCGTCGCGCGCGGCGTTTGTCGGGCTGTAACCGAGAAGATAGGTGTTTCGCAACTCGATGCCGATCTTGGCGGCAACATCGACCAGATCCTGAAGGCTCACTTCAAAATGCCGTCCGCCGGTCGATTCGGAAAGGCGCGTAAGCAGACCGGGATCGTCGTTGATGTCTCCCCCGCCGCTGTAAATCCCCATGGCATAAATCTGGACGTCGGATTCTTTCACGCGGTTCTTCACTTCGGTCGCCGTATAGCGGCTGTGATTGTCGCCTCCATCGGAAAGCAACAGCAGCGCCTTGCGCGGATGAGAGGCTTTTTTCATGGCAGCGATCGCCAGTGTGACGCCATCGAGCAGGGCGGTGTTGCCCTTCGAGCGCGCGGTCAGGATCCGGTCCTGAATCTGGCCCAGGTTGTGGGTGAACGGAAGCACCAGTTCCGGCCGGTCGCTGAATTCGACCAGGAACGCTTCGTCTTCCGGGTTGGCCGATCTGAAGAATTCCGCCACTCCCTGGCGCGAGATTTCCAGCTTGGCACCCATGCTGCCGCTGGTATCGAGCACGATGCCGATCGAAAGCGGCGAATCTTCGCTGCCGAACGAGATCACCTTTTGCCTGATGCCGCCTTCGAAGACCTGAAAGTTTTCCGCCTCGAGTCCGGTTACCATGCGCGCCAAGGGGTCCAGCACGGTTACGGGCACCAGGACCAGGTTCGCATCGACCCTGATATTGGCTTTCGGGAGGACAACCGGTTCCTCCTGTTGCGGTTGCCCCGGTTTCGCGCGAGGCGTGATGGTGGCTTGCCCGAACAGGCAGATGGCGGCGACGAGCGGCGCGATGCAATAACGGAAGCGCATCCAGTTTAAAGAGTACACGAACCGGGCGCTGGCGGTGTCCAGCTTTGCCATCGCCGCACCGTTGCCGCACCCAGGCATCGAGTTACGATGGTTCAGATGATGCGAAAGTTGCCGATTGTATCCATGGCGCTGGTCGCGATGACCGCGGCCGTTGTGACTGTCGCTCAACCGGCGGCGGATATTGCGGCCCGGGTCGCGCGCTGGAAGACCGTGGCGATGCCCATCCATTACGTGGGCCTGACCAATACCGAGCGGGATATGGTGGTCAAGCTCGTCGAGGCGTGCAGGCTGCTCAACGACGTTTACTGGCGGCAGAGCGACGGAGCCGGCCTGGTGCTCCTTCTTCATACGGACGACGCCAACGTGAGACAGCTGTTGAATATCAACGGCAGCCGCTGGGATCTTATCGACGGGAAGCCGTTTTTCGGCCTTGGCCCGCAACCGCCAGGACGCGAGTTGTACCCGCCGGACCTGACGCGCCAGCAGATCGAACAATACGTCGCCCGGCATCCCTCGGAAAAAGCGGCCATCTACAGCAGCTACACGGTGGTGAAACACGCTCCGGGAGGTAAGCTCATCGCGGTTCCGTATCACACGGAGTACAGCGTATTCATAACTCCCATGGCCCAGACGCTTCGCGACGCCGCGGCCCTGAGCGACGACCCCGCCTTCGCGAATTTCCTCAGGCTGCGCGCGAACGCTCTTTTGACCGACGACTATTATCAGAGCGACCTGGCATGGGTTGACCTGAAAGATCCGAAAATCGATTTGATCTTCGCGCCTTATGAAACGTATCTGGACGACACGCTGGGCGTGAAGACGTCGTATGGCGCTTCCATTCTGATCCGCAACGAGGAAGAAAGCGCGAAGCTGGCGGTGTACCGGCAGTACATCCCCCGGATTCAGGATGCGCTTCCGCTCGACCCGGCGGACCGCCCGTCCAAAGCGGGACAGCCGACGCCGATGGAAGTGGTGGACGCGCCGTATCGCGCGGGCGACCTTCGCTATGGCTACCAGGCCGTTGCGGATAATCTGCCCAACGATCCGCGTATTCATCAGGAAAAAGGCACGAAGAAGATTTTCTTCAAGAACTTTATGGACGCGCGGGTGGAGTACGTGATCGTGCCGATCGGCCGCAAACTTATGCCACCCGCCCAGGCCGAAAAGGTAACGGGGGACGGAACGATGGCGTTTGCGGTGATGCATGAGATTTCGCATGGGCTGGGTCCGGCGTATTCCCATGTGAACGGCAAACAGGTGGATATCAGGGAGGCCATCGGGCCGCTGTTCGGCGGACTGGAGGAGGCCAAGGCCGACGTGACGGGAATGTTCGGGCTGCGCTGGCTGGTGGCTCAGGGCGCGATGCCGAAGGAGCGCCTCGAAGAATACTACGCGTCATATGTGGGCGGATTGTTCCGCACGCTGCGGTTTGGAACGGGAGAAGCGCACGGTAAAGCGATGCTGATGGAGTTCAACGTACTGCTGGAGGGCAAGGCGTTGTCTTACGCGGCGGGCAGATATACGATCGACTACGCACGATTGCCGGAGACCGTGGCCGGTCTGGCGAAGCAGTTGCTCGGTTTCGAGGCGCGCGGCGACCGGGCGGGCGCCGAGGCATGGTTCGCGAAGTACGGGAAAGTTCCGGCGGAGTTGCAGACGGCTTTGGAGGGCACGAAAGATATACCGGTGGATATCAGCCCGGTGTTTTCGTTTCCGGATAATTTGCGGTGAGTTGAGGAGGGCCACCGAAGAATGCAGTGTCTTTCTTTTTCTCCGATGTCGGTGATGCGCTTTTAGTGGGACTCGGCGATTCGGACCAACGCGCGGATGGCTATAGCATCGTCGTTGGTCACTTTAACGAGCAACGTCATCGATTTGGTCAGCTCGCCAATCTGGTCCGTTAGTTCGCCAATCTGCCGATCGTGAGATTCGATGGACTGGGCCAGAAACTCCAACCGTTCGTCTATAGTCATTGGTTAGACTTTACCGTACTATGGCCTGTGCGCGACCGGAATGCCGCCGATCGGCGCACCGGGAATCAACCGGTCGCCGAAGCCGACGGGATCGCCGCCCTCACGGCAACAGGGCGTCGAGGTACGCGGCATCTCTGCCGAACACCGGAATGGTCAAATCGACTTCCCACGCATCGCTGCCGGCGCTCCTTCGCACGACCCGGCCGCGTTTGAAATCCGGGGCCTGCTTCGCCCAGTTGACGCCTTTTGCAAACAGCAACTCGTGTTTCTCGGCGTTCGACTTGCCGACTAACTCCGCGTGCGGATAGTGCGCCGATGCCAGCATGTTCAGACTGTTAGCGGAGGCGTCCAACTGCCGCCAGAGAAAGTACTTTTTCACTTCGGCGCGCTGCGAAACTACGAGCACGCGCGAATCGAAGGCGGCGATTGCGTCGCCGTTGAAGATCCGGTTGAAGCGGCCCGTAAACAGGCTCGCCGATACCGAGACGATCTTTTGAACGTTGCCATCGAACCAAAGCGGAGCGTTTTCCTTTTCGAAATCCGTCAGCAGAAACGAATACTCGTCGCTCTGCCCATACGCGAACCGGCAGCCGATCATTTCCTGGCACAGCAGCATTGCGGCTTGATCGAGAGCGTCGGCAAGCCGCCGTGAATAGGGCCTCTCCAGATCCCTGGCGAACGTATGAAACCCGCGGCCATCGATTCGGACAACCACGTAGGAACGGCGCGGCAAGACGAGACGAAACGCGTCTTCGTAGTCTTGCTTCATGCGGCGTCCTAGATCGTCTTGCACTGGAAGTCTCTGGTTCGATTGTGGCAGAGCCGGAACGGCAACAGTTCATCAGCCAGGAGGCGGGAACGTCGTCGGCCTTTTCTAGCGCTATGAACATGCGGAACGGCCTGCCCCACAAAGAACAATCCCCCCTACTCGTTTTCGAGGACGCTGTGCTTTCGGCCGAAGGTCGCGTAGATCGCGAGGCCGATGAACAGCCAGACGACGAAACGCAGCCAGGTTATCAGCGGCAGCGCCATCATCAGGACTAGGCAGAAGACTATCGAGATAATCGGCATCACGGGGCACCAGGGAACGCGGAAGCTTCGCGGGCGCTCCGGTTGCGTCTTTCGCAGGACAAGGACTCCCGCCGATACGACGATGAAGGCGAAGAGAGTGCCGATGTTGGAAAGGTCCGCAAACGTATCGATATCCCAGATGCCGGCCGGTATGCCTACGACCAGTCCCGCAATCCACGTGCTGACGTGGGGAGTTTCGAACTTTGGGTGAACTCTTGAAAAGAGCTTCGGCAGCAGGCCGTCGCGCGACATGGCGAACCAGATTCGCGCCTGGCCGTATTGGAAGACCAGCAGCGAGGAAATCATGCCGACCAGCGCGCCGAGCGTGACCCAGCCTCTGATCTTGTTCATGCCGAGATTCTTCAGCACGTCGGCCACCGGCGCATCGGTATTCAGCGTCTTCCAGGATGCGAGACCGGTCAGCGTCAGCGCGACCGCGATGTAGAGCACCGCGCAGACTACGAGCGTGACGATGATGCCGATCGGCATATCGCGCTGCGGATTGCGGCATTCTTCGGCGGCGGTGGAGACTGAGTCGAAGCCGATGTAAGTGAAGAAGACGATGGCCGATCCCGTGAGCATTCCGGGAATGCCATTGGGCAGGAACGGATGCCAATTCGCGGTGTTGACGGCGTGCGCCGCGCCGATCACGAAGATCAGAATCGCCGCGATCTTGACGAGAACCATGACGTTGTTGGTGGTCGCGCTCTCTCTCATGCCGCGCACGAGGACCCAGGTGAGTATGAGCAGAATCACCAGCGCCATCAGATTGAAGTAGCTGCCGCTGGGAACACCGCCAGGCCCGATGGGAGATTTCGCGATCGCGGCGGGCAGATGAATGTGGAAGACGTTATCGAGAAGGTCGTTCAGATAGTTGGAAAAGCCGACGGCGACCGCCATGTTGGAGACGGCGTATTCGAGAATCAGATCCCAGCCGATCATCCAGGCGAAGATTTCGCCCAGTGTGGCGTAAGCGTAAGTGTAGGCGCTGCCGGCGATGGGGATCATCGACGCGAGTTCGGCGTAGCAGAGCGCGGCGAAACCACAAACGAGCGCGGTGACGAGAAACGACAGGGAAATGCCGGGTCCCGCGCCCAGGCGGCCGATGGTGGAGACGGCGTTGCCGCCGTTCAGCATCAGGTCGAGAATGGGCGCGTTGAGGACCGATTTGAATTGCAATTGCTGGCCGGCGGCGGCGGTTCCGGTCAGGATGAAGATGCCGGAGCCGATGACGGCGCCGATGCCGAGGGCGATGAGGCTCCACGGACCGATCGTTTTGCGCAGGCGCCGCTCGGGCGCGAGGGAAGCGGCGATCAGCGCGTCGATGCCGCGCGTGCGGAGGAGCTTCCGCACGGTCAGGATCCGTGGGCGGGCTGATCGCCTGCCCCACACGCCTCACTGGCTTTCGACGCTTTCGGCACTGGAGTTTACCGCTTGCGGGTCTGGCCCTTGACGATCTGCTTCACCTTCTTCTTCATGGAGCCGCGCGCCACGGTGGAGGCGCGTTTGGCTTTCGGAGCGGCCTTCTTGCGGGCGGCGCGCTTCAGTTTCTTGCGTTCTTCGGTAGGTTCAATGCTCTTCGTGTTCATCGTATATATGTAGTCAGGCCTTCGTGAGGCCGGCGTATTTCTCCACTAGTTTCTTTAACCCGTAACGTTCGAAGACGACCACAACTTTGGCGTCGGCTCCGTCGCCTTCCCGGCGGACGACCGTGCCCTTGCCGTATTTCGGGTGCACTACTACTGTACCTGTTGGAGATGGACGCTTCGGAGCGGCAGGCGCGGAGGGCAGGATGGCGCGCGGTTTTGGCGGCGGAAGCGGCTGGTTGCGAAGCTGGATAACGGGTTCGTCCCAGGGTGGGCGGTTGTCGGGTTTGTTCGCGGCGGGCGGGGCGTTTCCGAACAAAAGGCCGCTCTGTGCGCGGGGCGGGGCTACAGGCCGCGAGGAAGACGGTGCTGGCGCGACGGGTCGGCGGGGCGGTTCCGGCACATTCGCGGCCGGGCCGCCGAAGCCACGAACGGGAACGTTCACGCCGCGTTGTTTGAAAAACTCCGAGACGTTTTCGAGCGAATTGTAGGTCTTGCCGGTATAGAGGTTCTTGCGGGCCTCCTGGCGAACGCTGTCTCGTTCGGCCATGAGGTCGACTGCCGGGTGGGCGTCGTCGATTTCGAAATCGTCGTCCACATCGTCGTCGTCGGGCACGCCGAGGTTGATGACCAGGTTCGAAGGAATTTCCTTCAGGAAGCGCGAAGGCATACTGCGTTCCTGCTCGCCGCCCCCGAAGCGTCGGCGATACCTGGCCCAGCTGAGGATCAGGCGCTTCTCGGCCCGGGTCATCCCGACGTAACAGAGGCGCCGCTCCTCTTCCATCGCCGCTTCGTTGGCGATCGAGCGGCTGTGCGGAAACAGCTTCTCTTCCATGCCCGCGAGGAAGACNNGCGTCGGTCTGGGCGACGAGCGCGGCGTGATCGAGGAAGTCGGTCGCAGTTTCGCCACGTTCGACGGCTTCGCGCGCGGCGTTCATTAATTCGTTCAGGTTTTCCAGACGGCCCAGAGCCTCGGGCGTGGCGTCCTGTTCGAGCATGGCGCGGTAGCCGGTGCGCTCTTCGATGAACGACAGCGCTTCATGCAGCGGGCGGGATTTGACGGCGTCGGCCAGATCTTCGATTACGTGACGGAAGGCCTTGATCGCGGCGTGCGCGCGGGTGCCGAACTGGTTTTCCCGTTCCAGACGGCAAATGGCTTCCCAGAGGCCGAGATTGTTTTGCGCGGCGAATTGCTCGGCCTGATCGACGGTCGACTTGCCGATGCCTCGAGCGGGCGTGTTGATGATGCGGTGCAGGGCCATCGAATCGGTCTGCGATTGGGCGAATTTCAGGTACGCGAGAATGTCTTTGACTTCGGCGCGCTGGTAGTAACTGATGCCGCCCACGACGTTGTACTTCAGGTTGTAGCGCCGCATCGCTTCTTCGATCTGGCGCGACTGCGAGTTCGTGCGGTAGAGAACCGCGACCCTGCGATCAGGATACTGGCGGCGGATTTTCCTTATCGTATCGGCGATGAAGAGCGCTTCGTTTTCGGCGTCCTGCGCGGGGTAGATGGTAATCTGGTCGCCTTCGTCGGCTTCGGTCCAGAGCCACTTGCCCTTGCGCTCGAGGTTGTTCGAAATCACGACGCTGGCGGCTTCGAGAATGTTCTTCGTCGAGCGGTAATTCTGTTCGAGGCGGATGATCTTCGCGTTGGGAAAATCCTTCTCGAAATCGAGAATGTTGCGGATGTCGGCGCCGCGCCAGCTATAGATGGACTGGTCTTCGTCGCCCACGACGCAGATGTTGTCGTGCCGCTGCGAGAGCAGGCGCATGAGTTCGTACTGGCTGCGATTCGTATCCTGGTATTCGTCGATCATCATGTAGCCGATGCGGCGATTCCATGCGTCGCGCGTGGCCTGATCGTGCGCGAGGAGGCGGACGGTTTCGAGAAGGAGGTCGTCGAAATCGAGCGCGTTGGCCTGACGGAGAGCCTTTTCGTACTCTTCGTAGACGGCGGCGATGCGGGTCATACGGGGATCGGACGCGCGGCCGTAGAGATCCTGCGGGGATTCCTTCAGGCTTTTCGACTGGCTAATCTGGGACATGGCCGTGCGGTGCGGGATGGCCTTGTCGTCGAGCCCCATGCGCTTGTAGGCGGCCTTGATGATGGCGAGCTGGTCTTCGTCGTCATAGATGGAAAACGTGCGGGTGAAGCCGGGGCGGATTTGAGCGAGGGCGTCGCCATCGCGGCGCAGCAAGCGTACGCAGAAGGAGTGAAAGGTGGAGACGAGGGGGCTGGACGTGAGCTCCGNNGAGAACGCCGGCACGTGGTTGGCGCTGATGAGATGCGCGATGCGGTTGGTGATGACGCGCGTTTTGCCGCTGCCCGCACCGGCGAGGATGAGGAGGGGGCCTTCGGTGGTGGCGACGGCTTCACGCTGTGGGGGGTTGAGACCGGAGAGAAAATCCACGTAAGGTTTATTTTCGCAGGTGGGAGTTGGGCTGGGTGGAAGGCGGGCGCGCCGTTTGGAGTGAATGTTCGGTTAATCTGTATTTGTGGCGGAACTTGACGAGTCCCGAGTGACGAACGAGGAAGACATGACTAGGTTCGGTATCCGCCGCGCCTGTCGGGGGGCTGAATCAAAATGAACGCAGCGCCCAAGATGTGGTTTACGATTGCGCCCAAACGTCGCCGACAAACCCGAAATCCAAGTCAGGCTTGCCCCAGAATCCGGAGCGTTAATGCCGCAAGTCGCCGGGTAGTCCGTCGGGATCTTAGCGGAGCCGGAAAATAGCGCGAATTGAGTTTCGCGCTTTGAATCGCCAGCCTACAAGTTCTGGCCACAGGGCCAACATTAACAGTCCATCGCGGCGCTGTTCGTCCCAATCGGACCGTGGATTGAAAGATCTGGCGACCAGCGAATCAACGGCTGTCTTGTTGCCCCCGAGGTTGGCCTTATTCCCGGCATCTTCGATAGCCCTCAGCATCTCCCACTGCCGCTGAAGGGGTTCCAATACGGCCAAGAGCCGGCGCTGATCGCGTTCCCACACCTGCACATTTGACAAGCGGTGCTTTATAGCCTCGACTTGTGAAACGTACGCAGCTTCTTCCGCGCAAACCTCTTGAGGGCGGTC
This sequence comes from Bryobacterales bacterium, assembly GCA_003136575.1. Taxonomy (GTDB): domain Bacteria; phylum Acidobacteriota; class Terriglobia; order Bryobacterales; family Bryobacteraceae; genus BOG-234. The sequence continues at coordinate 14,179 of PLEX01000050.1, forward strand.
TTCGCCAATGAGACGGTTAAGCTCCACCATATATGACTGGCGTAAAGGTCCGAAGCGCGCTTAGGCGTTGACGAGCTATTTTCAAGTCCTCTCGGCGTTGTGCGTCTTCTGAAGTCGGTTGCACCGAACGCAGGATACTTTCATAAAACCCTGACTTCGCTATTCTCGTGGCTACTTCGTTCGCCGGATCAGCGCTCTGGCATTGTGACCAGTCCCACTCCGCAGGCGGCTCGCTAGCGCACTCACCGGTGGCGCTGGGTGCGTCCTCGGGATCCTCCGGAGCCGGTATCACCGTCATATTATGGTTGCCTCGATCAAATTTTGGAACAGCTCACTGGAAAAGTCAACTCCGCGCGCCTCTGGCGTACACGCTACCACCGAGCAGCGGACAACCAGTAAAATCCAAGCACCATTCAACATGTGTCGACAGCCTATCGGGTTATCCACGCGGCTTTGGTGGAACTTGGCTTCAATCGGCGTCCCCGACTCTCATGGCAGCGATTTCCGGTTGGCTCTCTCCTTGACTGGAGTGTTTCGAGTCTCTGTTGCAGGATCAAACACTGACGAACAACTGGTGTTCGAGGGTACTGCCCGCCTCCCCTTTTGCGCCTAGTTCAGAGCCAAGCATGCCCAAGCTTGGGTGATACGATTGTGCTATGTCCCAGAAGAAATCGAGCTTACAGAGTGCGAACTGCTCGTGATCGTGGCTATTGGCAATGCGCCGACTATGAGCGATCCGGCCCGCCTCAAAGAGCCCAACCTATCGACGCGGCTTATTGAGCACTACTTCGTGGCGATGAACGAATCCGGACGTCTTGCCCGCACCCAAGGGCTGGTCCGTATACAGTACGCCAATCTCAAACGGACGATTGATCTTCCGGCGAAGTAGCCGGCCGTGGTTGGGCGTCCTTAGCCAGGGCGAGGCGGCTCACTGGTTGTTGGCCCTTGGCGCCAACCAACGGCCAGAGGATTTGCCTACGGTTCTGGGAAATGGCAGGCTGGCGCTGCCGGAGTTGTACTTAAGCAAGAACCACGAAGGAGAAGGTCATATGAAATTTCTTCAGCAAGGCATGGCAGTATTTGTTTCGTTGTGCCTGCTCCTCACGGGTGTACCGAAAGGGTTCGCCAGTCAGGCCGACCCGTCAGTTTCATCGTCGCCACCTCAGGCTGCGCAACAGAGCACCGAACAATTGCAGCAGCTCGTAGCGCCGATCGCACTGTATCCTGACGCCCTGATCGCGCAGATCCTGGCGGCCGCAACTTATCCGGATCAGATCGTCGAGGCCGAGAAGTGGCTGGAGAAGCATAAACACCTGGAAGGGGAAAAACTGGCGAAAGAGGCAGATAAAGAAAAGTGGGATCCCGCTGTTAAAGCTCTGATTCAGTTCCCGGCCGTGCTCGCGAATATGAATCAGAATCTTGCATGGACGTCGGAACTTGGCGACGCCTATGTCAACCAGCAGCCAGCCCTGAATCAGGCCGTTCAGGCCATGCGACAGCGGGCTCAGCGGGCCGGCAACCTGGAGACCACGCCCCAAGATGTTAGCGATCATCTGAAAACGTATTTTTCTGGACCGGCAAAGCGGGCTGCGCAGCGATGCGGTTCAGCTTGAGACGTAGGTACTCCAGGTAGTTGTCGGGCATCGGATGGGCAAGGAGTTCGTCAATGACTGGCTGGAAGTATGCCAGCGAGCGGATCGGCGTTAACGGCGGCAAGTCCGCCGGTCTGATCATGCGGCGCAACGATCCCAGCAGCAGAGCCGATTCGACGATCTGCAACGGGACGCCGGCATCCTGCAGACGGCGGGCCTGCCGGTGATCCTGAAGACTGGCAGACAGCGGCGTCTCCGGTAGTTCGACGTACAACATGATGACAGCGGCCACATAGGCTGCCGAATCGGATTCCGGCGCTGAGACAGTCATTTCTTCCTCCGCCGGGCCGCCGTTTCCAGTTCGCTTTCGCGGACCCGATAGCTTTCGCCCTCAATGACTGTGACGTCGGCGTGATGCAGCAGACGATCCAGCATCGTGACGATGCAGGTGGCATTGGGAAAGACCTCGTTCCACTCTTTGAACGATCTGTTTGTCGTGAGAATCACCGGCTTGCGTTCGTAGCGGCGATTGATCACATCGTAGAGTAAGTCCGCAGCCTTGTCGTCGAAGGACAGGTATCCGACTTCGTCAACGCACAAAAGTCCGACGTTGGCATAACTGCGCAGCTTGCGGCGACGCCCTTCCGGGGTCTGGCGATGAAGCTCTTCCAGCAGCGCCGGCGCGGATCGAAACAGCACCGAACTGCCCGCCAGCACAGCCGCATGACAGATGTTCTGAGCAATCATGGTTTTGCCGAGACCGTTGCGTCCCACCAGGACCAGGTTGCGCGATTCACTCAGGAAGTCGAGCGTGAGCGCGCGCTCGATCACATCGCGTTCGATTTTCGTCGGCCAAGACCAGTCGAAGTCCGCCATGGGCTTGAAGCCTTTGATACCGGAGTAGCGAAGACGCCGCTCCATGCTGCGGCGGCTCCGCTCGTCTGTTTCGGCACGCACGAGTTGTTCGATTAACTGCTGAGGCGACCAGCGGTTCTTCGTCGCCCGTGTCAGAAAGTCGTCGAGATCCGCGGGTATCGCCCGCAGACCGATCTGCCGAAGCTGCGCGGAGAGACTATTGTTCGGAGTCGTCGTTGCGGGCGAGTTCATCGTAGGTCTCCAGATCGTGAGGCCGGACTTCGATGGCCTGGGCTTCGGGGTGACGGCTGAGATCCACCGCCATGGGCGCGGGGGCTGATCGCTGTTGTTTGCGCAGCAGAAGCGCGACCGATGAAGCGCGCGGTGTATTCCTTTCCAGCGCTTCATGGATGGCGCGACGTGATGCGGCCGGGCCATACAGGTCCAGCAGTTTGAGCAGTTGCGCGGTTTGACTGCCGGCCGATTCTCCCTGTGCGAAGGCGAGGTCGAGAAGCGTTTTGCTCTCCGGCGCGGCGAGTGCCAGACGACCTCCGGGAGTCGCCTCGAAAGCCTTGCGCTTCGTCTTCAGCAACGCCTGCTGATGAGCCGGATCCAGTACCAACTGGTGACGGTCGTAAGTACGATGATGCCGGGCGATCTCCGCTGTTCCTTCGAGGATTCGCACCAGCGTGTCGGAAGCGGCAATCGTCAGTTGGCGTCCTACGGCCTCGGGCGGAATCGAGTAATCGTTGAGATCGAAGCGGACATAGATCGTTTTCGCCGCGCGCACGGGCAGGACGAGATCTGTCGGGAAAGGATGAACGGGGGGAGTCAGCAGGCGCAGTTTCTCTTCGGCGAACACCTCCGCAACGGTGCGGCTGTCGTCTCCCGGCCAGCGCCGCCGATGCGCCACCTGATCGCGCCAGAGCAATGCCTGCCGATTGCATTCAGCGAGCGTGGTAAACGAGCGACCGGCCCAAAAAGATTCGCGAACATAGCGAATGGCACGCTCCACGCGCCCCTTCTGATTACCAGCGCGAACCTGACAGAGGCGTGGGACGAAATGATAATGGGCGCACAGCTCCATGAGTCGCGGGTTGAAGTGGATCTCGTTGCCTCTGCGCTCCAGCACCGCACTGCGAAGGTTGTCGTAAAGGATTACGCGAGGCTGACCGTCCCAGTCCTCGAACGCGTGGACGTGTCCGCGCAGAAAGTTCTCCATCGTCTGATCGAAGAAGAACTCGAGATAGAGCGCCCGCGACCATGACAGCGTCGCCACGAAGCAGGACAACGTGCGGCGGGAGCGGCCCACGGCGCCCACGTCGAGCGCAGCACCGCATGGTCAAGCAGGCGCCTCGTCGCTATGAGCAGTCTTTTCAAACTGCCATAGAGTCGCAGGGTCTGACCGGAGTCGTGCAGATGCTCAGCAAGGAGCAGTCCTTCGAGGTGATCCCATACCTCGTTGCGCATGACGTCGCCGGGGATCACGTGGTGCGCAATCGACCAGGACTCCTCGTCGCGGCCCCAGCCCACGATCTCAACTTCGAGGCGGTCGGCCTGTACATCGACGCCCGCCGTGATGAGCGCGACGCCGTCGGGCGCCTCCGCTTCAAATGGCTCGCAGCGATTCCACAACGCCCGCGCGTCGGTCGGCACCTCGTGGTTCTCTTCCCACAGTTCCGCGAGGACCGTGTTCATGAATGCCTTGAGCGTTTCGGGCGACTTCTTCGCCGCGACGAACTCGGTGGCAATCGAACCCCACGGGCGCTTCAGCGAGATCAACTGCGAGATGCGGAAGCCCGGAATCTGTGAGGAAGGGTTCTGCGCGCGATACTCGCCACGCTCGACCATCCACGCCTTCTGATGAGGAGGAATCAACTCGCGGCAACCGGCGCAACGGTACATCGCGTCGTCGGGCAAGTCCTCGGGCCACACCAGACCGGGTCCCGTTCCATCGCCCAGCACGAGCACCTGGTAGTGACCGCACTTCGGGCACGGCACGAAGAAATCGCGCTGGTCGCTTTCTTTCCATGCCATCTCGATCCGGCTGATGCCTTTGACCGTCGGCGTCGAAGCCATGACGATCTTCGTGTTGTGCTGGAACTCCGCCGTGCGCTGGATCGCCAGCGAAACCGGGTCGCCTTCCGTGCCTGCGCTCGCCGGGTACCGGTCCACCTCATCGAGCAGCGCATAGCGGATCGGCCGCATCGCCAGACCCGACGGCGAAATCGCTCCGGTGAACGTGATGTGTCCCGCGCCGTT
>PLEX01000167.1 GCA_003136575.1 Bryobacterales bacterium
AGAAATGCGAAGGTAGGGCTAGGCGAATAGGAACTTCTCTGCGAGCTTTAAGCGGTTGGACACCGCCTCAACGTCGGTGGTCGAACTGCTCACGTCCTTTTGGAAGCCGGAATCCTTCTTCAGACGCTCGTACCGGGCTTTGATGTCTCTTGGGACCTGGTGCGGGTGCCGAGCAAACGCCACAAAGACGGAATCGAAGACCGCCGCGTTTAGTCCGGCCGTCAAATGGAACGGTCTCGGACCCAGATTCTTAATGACTGCCTCGGATGTCGTTTCGAAGTCCGTCCGAAATTTCGCGAGCTTCCTTCTCGCACTGTCGTCGGGCACCGTGTCCGGGTATTGGTTGATCTTCATGAAGTCCGACAGAAAATCCTTCATCGGCTTCTTGTACGCTGTGGGATTGCGCGATAGGGCAAAGAACCGGAGAACCAGCTCAACGTCCCTTTGCCGTTTGTCCGCGTCCTTCTTTCCGTATATCTGTCGCCACGCCAAACCAGAGTTCAGTTCTACGAGCAAGTCGTTAAACCGACCGGAATAAACACAATTGCGAATCTCTTGGCCTTTAAGTAGTGTGCCGCCGGTGTTGAGACGTTCAAAAACGTGATAGACGCAGGTATTGTCGCTCGGATTAAGTTGTTTGATTACGAAGGCCCGGAGAACACTATCCTTGAGTTTTCGCGCCGCCGAATCGTGCTTCGTTTGTAAATCTTTATAGGACAGGTTGTGGTAGGGACTCTTCTCGTTGAGTCCCGCAAGCCGAAAAACCGGTCGTCGCCCCTTTTCCTCCGGACCAAAGAATCCCTCGAAGAAATATCCTATCGATTTGAGGCGCTGCTGACCGTCAACGACCATTTGGATGTTTCGGGCATCCGTGAACACAAATATCGGGGGCACTGGCAGGCCCAAGAGGAAGGACTCGATCAGCTTGCTCGCTTGCGCTTGGGTCCACACAAATCGTCGCTGAAAACCCGGGATCTGGATTTCCGGCGGATCACCCTTGAGCTTGGTCACCAGAACCTCGAGTGTAAAGTCGGCGGGATATGTGACGACTTCAAATGATGGCGGGGATGACTCCTGATCCTCTTCCTCGCTCGGGATCAGGGCGATCTCATCATCGGTCGACAGATTGACGGCGCCTTGGCCGTTTTCGAGTTCTCGTTTCAGTTTGGCGATAGGCACATTTGAAAGCGTATCAGAAGGCCCACAACCGGTAGAGTTTCCTCAATCGCGCCGAGGCAGCGGGTTCCCGAGGCGAACGGAGTACTGATTTCCGGCCAAACTGGTCCTTCGTGCCCCGTTCCGCATGCCCGCCCGCTGGTTCGTCGGAGACGATTCATCAGGGCGGTCCGAATCAGTTGGCCGCTTGCCGGCGTGCGGCAATGCAGGGGACAATTATTCCGAATCCCGCTTTCAGTGTCGGAAATGCCGCACGCCAGTAAAAACCATCGCCACGGCAAGCTGATCGGCCGCCGCGATGACCTTATCGTTGTTCACCGACACTCCCGGCTGTATAAGAGCCGTCGTTCCGTGGGCCACGGCCTTTTCCAGTCCATCGGGAAACGGAAAGAACGCATCCGAACCCACCACGCTCCCCTGTAGCTACAAACGCGCCTTGATCGGCGCGATATTCACCGAATCGACGCGACTCATCGGGCCCGCGCCAGACGATCGCGTTGGAGTTCAGTGTTTGCGAACGCGGCATCTACGACTCAAAGGGCCGGCTGATCGTGGCGATTGCGTATAACAACGAGACGTGGGCGATTCGTGGGAATACGCCGACGATCCGGTTTACCGACAGCAGATTGCTCACGCCTCAGTTCGTTCATCCGCGATACGTTACGCTCGTCGAATTGGAGTGAAAGAAGATACTCGGCCACGTCGCGGGATAAATCTTCCCGCCTGGTTTGGATCAGGCGCGCGAATATTCCTGTCTCGGAATTCTTCCCGAAAAGCTGAGGGTTCGTGGCCTTTGGCAACCTTCATTCTATCGCGCCGGCGGCAAGCCGGAGACCTCGCTCACGGATCCAAGCTCAAGCGCTCAGAAAAATGCCTATTGACAAGACTTCCCGGTTTTCACTATTATGTAGAGTAAATGGGCGGCGTTCAATATTTGGGCGAGTTCGAGCAGATCGTTTTGCTTGCCATCCTTCGCATGGGCGACGACGCTTACGGTGTGACGATCGGCGCCGAAATCCGCCAGCAAACGGCACGGGCACCCGCGGCAGGCGCCCTTTACACAACCCTCGACCGGCTGGAAGAAAAGGGGCTGGTTAGTTCTGCGATGGGCGACCCTACGCCTCAGCGCGGAGGCCGCGCCAAGAGGTTTTTTAAAGTGACATCGACGGGCATGCAGGCGCTGACACAGGGCCTCCGTTCCTATCAAAACCTAACGAGAGGATTGCAACTACCGGGACTCGAACATGCGTAATCACAATATCGGCGAATGGATTTTAGGACAACTGATGACTCCTGAGCGGGCCGCTGCCATGGTGGGAGATCTGAAACAAAATGGCGTCGGCCCTCTGGAATTCTGGATGGCGATCGGTTCCAGCGTTCTGCACGCGATCAGCGCGGACGTTCTGGTGGCGGCAGCCAAAGGATTCTTTCTCCAGTTCTTGCTGGCCCTCCTGCTGACGCCGGTTATGCCCTTCATGTTTCTCCTGCGCTTCGCATCGTGGCCGTGGGTTTCCGCACTCTTGATTCTCGGTATCCAGGTTCTAACGGGCATCTGGCTCGGGCGTCAGACGGATAGGCGCCCGTTACTGGCCTGCATGATCGTCGTCGTCGCCGATTGCGTGCTGGGGCTTTTGCGCTTCAATAATGCCTCTATCAACATGTCGATCTGGTCGATTCCGCTGCTGGCGACCACTGCGGCAATCAGCCGCAGACATCGGCGCAAATCCATCGCCTGAAACGAAACCCGCCTGACTTCACGCAAGTTCCGGCTTCAGTGCCGGAAGTGCCTCACGCCGGTAAAGACCATCGCTACGCCAAGCTGATCCGCCGCCGCGATGACCTTATCGTCGTTCACCGACCCGCCCGGCTGTATGAAAGCCGTCGCGCCATGAGCCACGGCTTTTTCGAGGCCATCGGGAAACGGGAAGAACGCGTCCGAACCCACAACGCTCCCCTCCAGCGGCAGGTGCGCCTTGATCGCGGCGATGTTCACCGAATCGACCCGACTCATCTGGCCTGCGCCAACTGCCACCGTCTGTCCAGCGCGCGCATAGACGATCGCGTTCGACTTCACGTGCTTGCAAACCTTCCACGCGAATTCGAGCGCCTTCCATTCATCGTCCGTGGGCGCGCGCTTTGTCTTCACTTGGCTGGCCGCGCGGTCGAAGCCGGCCTGATCCGATGTCTGCGCCAGATAGCCGCCGGATATGCTCTTCACCACCAGCGGATCCACGGTCGGCATGACCCGGACGAGCCGGAGATTCTTCTTGGCCTGGAGAACCGTCAACGCGGCGGGGGAGTAAGCGGGCGCGGCAATCGCTTCCACGAACAGTTTCGCCACTTCGGAGGCGGTTTCCTCGTCCACTTCGCGATTGAAACCGATCACGCCTCCGAACGCCGAGACCGGGTCGCATGCGAGAGCCTGGCGATAAGCTTCGGCAAGCGAGGCATTCTCGCCGCATCCGGCGGGATTGGTGTGTTTGATGATTGCCGCCGCTGGCTCGGAGAACTCGGTCACCAGTTGCCAGCACGCGTCCAGATCGACCAGATTGTTGTAGGAAAGTTCCTTGCCGTGCAACTGCTCGCATCCCGCGATGCCGAGCGAACCGGCCGAGTAAAGCGCGGCCTGCTGGTGCGGATTCTCGCCATAACGCAGCGCCATGCGGCGGGGAACGCGAATGTCGAGAAACGGCGGCAGGAATTCCTTTTCTTTACCGATTTGCGCCAGGCGGGCGCTGATCGCGCGGTCGTAATCGGCCGTGACGCGGAATGCGTCGCAGGCAAGACACCACTTCGTTTCGCGCGAAAGCTTGCCGAACTGCTTCAACTCGTCCAGAATCGGCTGGTAGTCGGCCGCCGAAGTCACGATCGCGACGTCCTGCCAGTTCTTGGCCGCTGACCGGATCATAGTAGGTCCGCCGATATCGATGTTTTCGATCAGTTCTTCCACCGTGGCATCGGCTCGGGCGGCGATCTTTTCGAACTGGTACAGGTTAACGACGACCATGTCGATCGGCTCGATCGAATGCTCGCGCAGCGACGCCATGTGCCCTTCGTTGGCCCGGATGGCGAGAATGGCACCGGTGATTTTCGGGTGCATCGTTTTCACCCGGCCGTCCAGCATTTCGGGAAAGCCGGTCACGTCGGAAACGTCGCGCACCGGGATTCCGGATTCGCGCAGTAGCCGCGCCGTGCCGCCGGTCGAAATCAGTTCGGCGCCGAGCGCGTGCAAGCCACGCGCAAAATCGGCCACACCGCTCTTGTCGGTGACGCTCAGAAGAACTCGCATAGGGGGAAAAGACCAGATTACCAGCACGGCGATTGGTGCTCCGGACGGTTCGCGGAGCATTCGGATCGGTTGGCGCATCGCTGCGGGTGTTAACGCGCCGGTTGAGCGCGATGGCGCAACTCGACGCACCTTGCCGGCGGCGCATACTTTATTTATCAATAACTTACGCGAATGGCGGATCTGGCAGCAGGTTTGCATCTGAAAGGGCAACTAAAGTCGGTGGCTATTTTCACTCCCCTCCAGCCGCCGACAACCGTGATTGCAAGTGCGGGTGCGCCTTGCGATCCAAACCGCGCCAACCGGTGCGCAGAGAGTTTTGGGGATTATGCCGACGCCCGACCTGGACCCTCGCGCGTTTAGGCAATCCCTTTTACTGCACACCGGCTGGCTCGCGGACCACTGGCCAAAAAAGTGCTAGGTTAGGGAGGTTTCACCATGACAATCCACCGAATTCTCTTTCCAGTCGACTTTTCCGAACGTTCGCGAGCCATCGCGCCATTCGTCCTTTCCCTGGCGCAGCGCTACAAGGCGAATGTAACGCTCATGAATATCATTCAGCCCCCGCCGCCCATGTACGGCGGGATGAATACCGTTTATCCGGAGACCTTCGATTACACGGAGAGCCGCAAGACTCTGCTCCAAAGTCTGGAGCAATTCGCAGCCAGTGAATTACCGAAGGTAGAGGTGAGCTGCATGGTGGATGTCGGCGATCCGGCAACGCTGGTCGCAGATTACGCGCACACGAACGGCATCGATCTCATCGCGATGCCGACGCACGGATACGGAGCGTTTCGCCGCGCGCTCCTGGGTTCGGTCACGGCGAAGGTACTGCACGATTCGCGGATTCCGGTGTGGACCAGCGCGCACGCGCCGGAGGCATCGCATCGCGCTCACCCTCACCCACGCCACATTCTGGTGGCGATCGATCCCGACAAAGGCGCGCGATCGCTGCTGGACGCGGCCGCCGCGATCACGAATGAGACGGGGGCGACGCTGGATATCGTGACGGCGGTTGCCGAGGGTGTGATCGCGCCCGGCATGGCGGATGCGGATCTGGAAAAACTTCTGGTCGACGGCACTCGCGACGTGTTGGCGAAACTTCAGGCGGAAGCGGGAACCCACGCCGGAATGGTTGTCGAAATAGGCGGGCCGGCGAAAGTGATTCGCGAGGCGGCTCTCGCTAAACGGGCCGATCTTGTTATCGCCGGGCGCGGCAGCGTGCATGGGCTGATGGGGCGGCTACAGGCAAATGGCTACTCGATTATTCGTGAAGCGCCTTGTCCGGTGCTCAGCATCTAGTTCGTGAAGACCCAGACCCCCAAAGGGGCGGGCTGATCGGCTTTTGTGAAAGAACGTGGGGCTGGCGCTCGCTGGCCGGTCCTGCCCGGCTGACACACGCCCCGGCATCCGGGGTTACAATGCGGCGTTACAATAGAACCAGGTCCCGATGCCGACTCTCCTCACCGACGCCCCGCAAATCCCGTTGCCGCCGGCTCCGCCCCGCAAACGCTGGACGCGCGAGCAGTGCGCGCCGCTTGAGGCATCGGGTCTGTTTGAACGGGAAAAGCTCGAATTAATCGACGGCGAACTGATCAGCAAAATGGGGAAAAACCGCCCGCATGTCAACGCGTGCACGTGGATGCATCTCTGGTTGCTGGAGACCTTCGGGCGGCAGTTCGTCAATGCGGAAGCGCCGATCGACGTGAACCCAACCGACAACGTTTGGAATGAGCCGGAACCCGACCTCATCGTGCTGAAGCGTGAGTTTGCGACATTCGAGTCCAACCCGCAGCCTCGGGATCTCCGGCTCGTCGTGGAAATCGGGGACAGCACGCTGAAATTCGATCTCACGGTCAAAGCGGCGCTTTACGCCAGAGCCGCGATCACCGAATACTGGGTGCTGGACGTGGCGGCCAGCGCTTGTTTGTGCACCGGAACCCGGTATCGGGAGCCTATGCATCAGTCGCGGTTTACTCCGAAAACGAGATCGTCGCACCGCTCGCCGACCCGGATGCCGCGTTTCGCCCCGCGCAGGCGTTCCTCGGTTAATTCCAGGCAATCCCGGCTATATGGCGGCCGTCGGGGAATGTTGCCGCTGAATCCCGGCGGCCCTCTCCAGAGTAATACAAAGGTGCCCGGGATCGAACCCCTCCCGGCGCGAATGCAAGAATTCGATTCCTGAAGTTCGGCAATGTCACTTCGCCCTGTCAAACGAGTCGTCAAAGCAAGACCTACCGTGGAAGGCGCAGGTGCCGCTTGCCTTTGTGAAAGCAACCGGAAACGGTTCGCACTCCTCCGACGCAGGAGCGGGGCTGGCGGTGCCGTATTCGCGCCATCGTGGGCCTGCCCGGTGAGTGTGCCAAGCGGGAATGTACCGCTTTCGAGTCCAACTCCACAGCCGAAATCGCCGAATACCAGGCGCCTGGCGCGGCGGGCAAACGCGCGTTTGCGAACCGCCGCTCTCCTGCCGCAGGCAGAGCTGCGACCATGAAGTTTGGCACATCTCCTCGAAAACGAATCCCCGCCGCCGGTTCAGGGCGAACCCCCACAGATCGCGCCGGTCGAGTTGAGCCGCAAGGGGGCGGACCGTCTGGCAAGCGGGCATCCGTGGATCTTCCGCTCCGATGTCGTGTCCGTTGGCGATGCCGAAGCGGGCTCTGTGGTGCATGTTCTCGATCCGCGCGGACGCTTTCTGGGGCAGGCGCATTACAGCACGTCGTCGCAGATCGCGCTGCGGATGCTGTCGCGGACTCCCGCGAAGGTGGATCTCGGAGAGCGCATCGCCGCGGCGGAACGTTTCCGGCGGAAGATTGTCGCGGACTCGACGGCATACCGGCTGGTATACGCCGAAGCCGACTTTCTGCCTGCGCTGATTATCGACCGTTACGACGATTGCTTCGTGCTCCAGGCGCTCGATCAGGGCATGGATCGCGCGACTCCGGAGATTGTCGCCGCGCTCGATGCCCAGTTTGCGCCCCGCGCGATTGTGGCGCGTAACGACGCCGGCGTGCGTTCGCTCGAACAGCTGCCCCGCGAAGTCAAAATGCTGAGGGGCCAACTGGACGGGCCGGTGCGGGTGACGATGAATGGTCTGAGCCTCGAAGCCGACCTCGCGAAAGGACAGAAGACCGGCGTCTTTCTGGATCAACGGGAGAATTATCTCGCCGCCGCGCGCTATGCGAGCGGGCGGGCACTCGATTGTTTCACCTGCACCGGCGGGTTTGCGCTGCATCTCGCACGAACATGCGAACAGGTGGAGGCGGTGGATTCGAGCGCCCCCGCTCTGGCTACGGCAAGAAGAAACGCCGAAGCCAACGGGATAGACAACGTGGAATTCCGCGAAGCCGATGTATTCGATCTGCTCTCGTCTTATTCCTCCGCGCGGCGCAACTACGATGCGATCGTGCTCGATCCGCCGGCGTTCGCCAAGTCGCGCGGACAGGTGGAGGCTGCGGCGCGAGGGTACAAGGATATCAACCTCCGCGCACTGCGTCTGCTGGGGCCGGGCGGCATTCTGGTGACGTGCTCGTGCTCACACCATATGAGCGAGGCGATGCTGCTGGAGATCGTCGCCGAAGCTTCGCTCAATGCGGGGCGGACGCTGCGCGTGCTGGAGCGCCGGACGCAGGCGCAAGACCATCCCATTCTGCTTACCGTTCCCGAGACGCTCTATCTGAAGTGCATTATCCTGCAGGTGGCGTAGGAGCGCTCATCCGGGCGCGCAGGCCGGCCAGCCAGCATCGCCGGCTCACGTAGCCGAAAAGAAGGGCGGCAACGGGGAAGGCCACCGCTCCGACATACATCCCCATCTGCCGATGCCGGGCCACGTCCGCCGTGTAGAGGTTTACCCAGACGAGCCGGACGGTATACCAGGCGAAGAACAGACAGGCCGCTCCGAAGCAAATGGACGCCAGGGTAAGCAAGACACGCCGCACAAAGTCAGTATAGCTCTTGTACTCTAAACTGTAAAGAACTTTTCATTTTCGAAGAAAGACTTCCGCGATATCACCCGCCAACGTGACGCACCCGTTAACGGTGCTGGATCGTACGCCTTTTGAACGCGAACCGGACTCGAAAATACAACCGGCTTATGGCGATCCATCGCATCCATCCTGGTTTTCGCGTCTTACAGTACGGGGTAACGCCCGTTGGACATCCCGCGCAATGAAGACCTGAACCACCACCTGGAGAGCCGCTCCGCAGCGCTGCGAACCGCATCTTTCCGGGACAGGCTCAAGCGCAGCATGGCGAACTGGCAGATCTATGCGGCTGTGACAAGTTCGGCCGCGGCGATGATGACGAACGCCTCGGCGTCCGACATCTACAGCCAGGATAGCGCCGCCCCTGAACCCTTCGTCAGCGCCACGGCCATGCGGCAGAATACCGCCAGCGCCAGGAACTTCGCTCTGATCGAGGCTGTAAAGCTCGCGATGGAGCGGCAGGGGTTTGCGTCCGGAATACCCAACCCTTCAGTCTCACCGATTGGTCAGGTAAGCCAGGTTACGGTGCCCTCAATTACCCCCGGCGGCATTGTCCCTCTGTTCAGTAAGTCCACCATGATTCAATCCGGTGAATGGGTATCGATTTACGGAAATAATCTCGCAGCCGTTACCACAACGTGGGATAACGACTTCCCCACCTCGCTCGGCGGCACGAGCGTCACGATCGACAACAAGCCGGCGTATCTGCTGTTTGTGAGTCCGGGGCAGATCAACCTGCAGGTGCCCGACGATACCGCAACCGGCACCGTGTCCGTAGTTGTCACCACGGGCGCGGGCAGCGCCATGTCGACGGTGACGATGGGTCAGTTTGCGCCATCCTTTATGCTGCTGGACACAAAACACGTGTCCGGGATCATTCTCCGTGCGGACGGGAGGGGAGCCTTCGGAGGAGGAAGCTACGATGTCCTCGGTCCCGCCGGGAACTCGCTCGGCTATCCGACCGTACCGGCGAAGGCGGGGCAAAACGTCGTTCTTTTCGCGCTTGGCCTCGGGCCGACGAGTCCGACGGTCGCCGCCGGGCAGCCTTTCTCGGGTAACGCGCCGATCAACAACACCCTGAACCTGTACGTCAACAACATCCCGGTTAAGACGACCTACGCCGGAGTGTCCGGCGCGGGACTCTATCAAATCAATCTGAGGATCCCGTACGGACTGGGTACAGGGGACTTGCCGCTTCGGGCCCTGGTCGGCGGATTGCAGACACAAGCCGGAGTCGTGATACCGCTTGACGATCCGCCAAACAGCGGCGGCGGGAGCAGTGGCACCGTCGTTCAGCCGGTGTATTCTTCCCATCCCGTATTCTTTTCGTCTTTCCCGCCGACGAACTCCGGCACCGGCGGATCGAGCCAGGCGCGAAAAGCCCGGTTTGAACCCCGGAAGTTGCGATTTACGCCGAAGTAATGGGCGTGAAAGCGGCTATGCGGTTGCATCGCCGCGCGGCCGTTCAATCGTGTCGAGTTCAGTTCCGGCGCGCGAGAGCTCTCACATTGATGGTCCGCCATCGGACGAAATCCTTTGGGTCGCCCGGATCGAGCGGGAATCCAACGAGGAGGCCACGGTTCGCCGTCGAGGTTGGATATGAATACCTCAGACTGGCGGGAAGTAAAGGTTGAAAGGCCGAAAATAGCGGCGTATCATACAGTCCGAAGCAGGCGAAAGACATTCTTGCTCAAAGTGCACGTCATTGGTCAACACTTCAGCGATGCGGCCGTTTCGCATCGTGCCGATCGCAATACAATCCGTGAGGCTGTACCCTTTGTCCAGCCGAGCGCGGTAAAGGGTGAAACCAGCCTCAAAAGACGCTGCGGTTAGCGGGACGATACTCACCGCCCGGCTTCCCTCATGTTCTGAATGTTGGTCGCGTGGCGCCGAAAACGCGAACACGCCCGGCAAAGTAGTTCAAGTATTCGGTCAAGACCTCTTCAGTGGTGCAGATCGCTCCCGGCTTCGCGGAAAGAGTAAATTCCCTGGCCATCTCATGGCATGGTCCTTGGGCGCGGGCCGACACTGGTTGCGCCGGAACCGGCCGTGAATCTTTTTTCGAGGTGTTCTTGCGGCGAATTTGCGCCGCTTTTTTCGTCAGCGGCGGAAATTCGAGCAGATTGTTCTCCTTTCGCCAGGGGATGTCGCCTCTTTGCCTTGACGCCGCGGTGGAACAGGTCCATGGCCGCTTTCAACTCCGGGAGAGAAAAAACAAATCCGTCCTGTTGCGGATCGTAGTCCTGGCCCTCGGCGTCCGCCAGCTGGTAGAGCATGCGNNGCATATAGAGAGACAGCAGGGCGAGCTCTTTGGCGTTATTCCGCACGGTGACGGTGCGGACGACAGCTTCTGCGGAGTTCAGACTGTCCCGGCATACGGAGATGGCACAGGCGTCAGGATAAGGCCCGTTGCGGACCTATCCCGCGCGATCTGCTGAGTGTGCCTGGCCACCTTCCACAACGGAACTTCGAGGGAGTTTGGTGGCGCGGGGAGATTTCGCGACAGAAATCCGTCCCGCAAGATCAGTTGTTTGCCACGGCTCCCCCCGCAGCCAGCGTTTCCCGACCTGGTGACTGGGAACCGACCGACCGGGCTGGTCAGAGACCGGCTGTAGACGTGAGGGACATCCCTTATAAAAAAAACATTGCAAACAATGAAGACACTGGTAGACTAATGCATGTGTTTAACCGGAAGACTGCGAGTCTGGTTGCGGGAGAACGCTGAAATTGCAGAGGCGGAATGTCCCGTATAACTCGAAGCGCGAACTTTATGTAGCCGGCGCGATAGCTGCCGGAAGTTTCCTTACCTCATTCGACGCCAGTGCGATGGCTGTAGCGCTGCCTGTGAGCCGAACCGCGCTCGCGACCACGCTTGACGCCGCGGGGTGGCTTTTGCCTGTGGAACTACTCGCCACGACTAGTCTGCCGATGTTTTTTGGACGTTTGGGAGATCTCCCTGGGCACAAGCCCGTGTATCTCGCCGGTTGCTCGCACGGGATCAGATCTCTGTACCATTGCGACAAACGTATGCACTCTGCCGATCCTGAGAGTTCTGACGGTGCCGGTTCCGCAATGATCGCAGCAACTGCGCCAGCTCCGCTCGTGCGGCATAACTGTTCCGGCGGGCGAGGCCGGGTGCTCGGTTTGCGGACCAGCCTGATGTGCCCGGGCCTTATACCCGGGTCTGCTTTTCAATCGGACTGGAGACAGCTATGAATTGTGAGACTTTTCACTACGACAATGCACGAACCGGGGCGCTGGAGCGTATCGGTAACAATGCGTTCATCCCGCCGGTGGGGCTGCCGTGGGGTAAATACGCGCAACTGAATCTGGGTTCCCCGGTGCGCGGCGCGGTCATGTTCCTGCAGAACTGGCAACTCCTCAGTGGCCGGCACGAGGGCGAAATACACACTATGCTGTACTTCGCCACGTCAGCCAATGAAGTCTTTGCTTTTTCCGAAGAGCAACTGCGTGCCGGAGGTACTGCGCCGATCTGGAAAACAACCCTCGCACCTCCCAGCGACCGCCCAGGCAGTAACATCCCCGTGCCTGTCGGTGTCGCGGGCACAGTGGTCCTGGATACCCAAAGACGGCGTGTGTTTGTCGTAGCTCTCACATCGGGCGATCCCAACATCTACAGGATGTATTCGCTGAATCTGGACTCCGGCGACATCGTCACGGACACGCCCATCTTCGATCCCGGAATGCCGGGCCGGCCGACTTTTATCGGGAACGATCACGACCAGCGGGGCGCGCTCCTGCTTGCAGGTAATCGCGTTTATGCGATATTCGCGGACTACCTGGCGGACGATCACGGTCCGTATCGCGGTTGGCTGGTAGGGTGCGACGCCGGCAATCCGGCCGATCAATGGTTCCTGTCCGCAACGAAGCAGTCCTTCGGAGGGGGAATCTGGGGGCCGGGAGGCGCTTCGGCGGACGAGAACGGCAACCTTTATGTCGTGACCGGTAACGGGACGAATGGGGCGTGGAGCGGGGAAACCAAGAACGACGATCAGTACTGGAATAACCTGGGATCGTCGCACCCCGGAGACATTGGCGATTTCATGTTAGCCGTAGTCCGGGCGGCACCTACCCTGAACGCGCAGGTGGGACACTGGGGCGACCCCATTCAGATTCCGGGTTGGTTTGGAAACGAAAGTCAGCACGGCGGTATCGCCCTCGCGGACCTGAATGGCGATCATGTTCCCGAATTGATTGTGTTCCACATCGACAACCCTTCAGGCGCGAATCATGGCTATTACCGTATCGGGTGGGGCCTCAACCTGGCGGGGAACGTCACGGGTTGGAGCAACATCATTGAGGTACCGGGATGGTTCGGAAACGAGAGTCAAGCCGGAGCGATCGCAATCGCCGATCTGAATGGCGACGGTGTTCCGGAACTAATTGTCTTCCACATCGATCACCCCTCCGGGGGGAATCACGGGTACTACCGGATTGGTTGGGGCTTAGGCTCGGCGGGCAATGTCACGGGTGTCTGGGGCGGTCCAATCCAGATTCCGGGCTGGTTCGGCAACGACAACGCCGGGGGCGGAATCGCCGTGACGGATCTCAATGGCGATGGCGTTCCGGAATTGATTGTCTTCCACGTCGATAACCCCAGCGGGGAGAATCGGGGTTACTACCGCGTTGGTTGGAACTTAGGTCCGGCGGGCGTTGTCACGGGGGGATGGACGGGGCCGTTTCCCATCCCGGGTTGGTTCGGAAACGACACAGCCGGCGCCGGACTGGCGGTAGCGGATCTCAATGGCGATTCGGTCCCCGAACTGATCGTCTTTCATATCGATAATCCCCCGGGCGCGAATCACGGCTACTCCCGAGTGGGTTGGGGTTTGAACGGTGCAGGTATTATTACCGGCGGGTGGAGCGATCCGGCTCAGGTACCCGGCTGGTTCGGAAACGACAGCGAGGGTGGGGGAATTGCGGCCGCCGATCTAAATGGCGATAACGTTCCCGAGTTGGTTGCGTTTCATATCGACAATCCCCCGGGCGCCAATCACGGCTATTACCGAGTGGGATCGCGCCTGAGTATCACGCAAACGCTCGCGGCGTCCGATTGGTACCTTCCCACCAACGCACGGCCCATGAACGACGCCGACCTGGATCTGGGTGGATCCAGCGCGCTTCTGTTGCCCATCACCGTGGGTCGTACGGGCCGCCTGTTGGTAACGTCCGATAAGGCGGGGAACGTCTATTTGCTGAACTCTTTGAATCTGGGGCATTGGGGCGGAGAGCTCTGGCGCGCTCAATCGTTCAATGGCGAAGCGCGCTGTGCTCCCGCGTATTACTTTACGCCGGCCGGAGAGCACATGGTATTCCTGAGTTCCCACGGTACTCCGGGACTGATCGGCTTTCGCGTGCAAAATGCCGGAACGGCGAACCCGAGCCTCGTCGAGGTCTGGAGAGCGCGCGATGGCCTCGGACATGCGATTGGACTGGGTGGGGCCGCCAGTTCGCCAATCGTGGTCAGTACTCCGGGATTTGGAAACACCCCGCAGGAATTTGCGATGGTTTGGGTTCTCGACGGCGGCGACGACGGCAGTACCACTTTATTCGCCTTCAGCGCTCTGGACGGATCCGAAATCTACAACTCTTCCACGGTCCCGGCGGATCGTTTACCCGCGCTTCCGCACTACCCGCCGATCAGTTGTTCGGAGCATTCCGTCTTTGTGGGCACTAACACAGGGCTGGCTTGTTTTAAGCTGCCCCGGATCCAGTTTGCCAGCGCGCCAAACTTCATCGCTCTTCATATAGACAATCCGAGCGGCGCCAACCACGCGTACTACAGAGTGGGCTGGAATGCCGGCGCGTCCGGAGCGCCGGTGTACTGGAGCGATCCTTCTGAGGTGCCTGGCTGGTTCGGGAACGACTCCCAGGCCGGATCAGTAGCCGCGGCTGACCTCAACGGCGATGAAATAGCCGAGCTGATTGTCTTTCATATCGATAACCCTCCGGGCGCGAATCATGGCTACTACCGCATTGGGTGGAATCCGGATTTTTACGGCCAGCCTGCTTCGTGGAGCGACCCGGTCCAGATTCCGGGCTGGTTCGGGGACGAGAGCGCCGGCGGCGGTGTCGCCGTAGCGGACCTGAATGGCGACGGAGTGCCGGAGTTGATCGTCTTCTTCATCGACAATCCATCCGGAGGGAATCACGGTTATTACCGGATTGGATGGGGATTGAACTCGGCTGGGGCGGTCACCGGCCCCTGGGGCCCTCCGGTTGAGATTCCGGGCTGGTTTGGAAATGACACCGCGGGCGGAGGTATCGCGGTTGCGGACTTGAACGGCGATGGATTTCCCGAGTTGATCGTCTTCCATATTGACAATCCACCAGGTGCAAATCACGGTTATTACCGAATCGGATGGAGACTGGATGCCACGGGAAACATCACGGGCGGATGGTCGGAGCCGATCGAGATCCCGGGCTGGTTCGGGAACGATAATCAGGGCGGCGGAGTAGCGGTTGGAGATCTCAATGGCGATGGCGTCCCGGAGTTGATTGTCTTCCACATCGACAATCCGCCGGGGGCGAATCACGGCTATTACCGCATCGGATGGGGCCTGAATGCGGTCGGTACCATCACGGGCGGATGGTCGAACCCGGTTCAGATACCCGGTTGGTTCGGGGATGAGAACCAGGGCGGCGGCATCGCACTTGTCCATTGGCCGTGGCAGTGGGTATGGGTGTAGGGGACCGTTGCGGCGAAGATGGAGTCGATGAACTATACTCATCCGGCTACACTTCTACGTGGGGAACCGCGCCAGCGGCCTGAAAGAATACAAAGAGTATCTGCAAAACCACCGGCAGGCCTGTCCCGATCGGGAAACATCGATCGAAGAAATCATAGCCGCCGGTGACAAGGTCGTTATGCGGATCAGCGAACGCGGTACGCATCGCGGTGAGTTGCGGCACCATTCCATGGGCCACATCCCGCCTACGTACAAGACGGTGAACTCGAGGCGCGCGATTATTCGCCGTATTGAAGGCGGAAAGGTGGTGGAATCCCGGATCCATGCAGATCACCTTGGCAATTCTTCGCCAGGTAACGGCCTGAACCGGACCGGAGCTACAGGCGAATCATCAGCGACCGCTGGCTGCGAAACAGAAAATTACCCTGCCATTCGACGACAGGGTTAGCGAGCCCAAGGCGGTCGGACCGTCCGATAAGGCTCTCCAGCCCTGTCGCCACGACCAGGGTGCCCAGAGAACTTCCGAGGCAATAATGAATGCCGTGACCAAAGGCGAGATGCGAACCCGCTTTTCGCTTGACTATGAGACGGTTTGCGTCGGCAAACAGCGCGGGATCCCGATTCGCGGCGGCTAGCCAAAGAACTACGGTCTGTCCCCGTTTGATCTGCTTTCCCCCCAGTTCAAGATCCCGAACGGCAACCCGCATGACGCCCTGCAAAGGACTGTCGTAACGAATCACTTCAGAGGCCGCGCGGTCAATCAGCGACGGATCTTTTGTCAGAAGTTCCAGTTGATCCGGATCTTGCAGCAAAGCCAGGAGGCCATTGGCGAGCGAATGACAGGCCGTGTCACGACCTGCAAGGAGAAACAGAGTGGTTATACCCACGATTTCCCGGAGATTGATATGCCCGCCTTTATATTCCGCGCCGCGCAAGCGGGCGAGCATACCGCCTTCGAGCGTGACAGGACACGCTGAAAGCAGATCCACCAGATACTGTCTGGCGTAAGTGAGGCTTTGCCGGGCTCGGACCATTCGAGCGGCCTCTGGTGCCCCTTCCGCCGCCGCTCCGACGGCATCAGCCCAGCGCTCGAATTTAGGTTGATGCACCGGAGGTAGCCCCAGCAGAGCGCCTATGGCCGAAAGCGCCAGGGGCCGCGCAAACTCCGTTATCACCTCCATGTATCCGGAAGACTGTCTTGCATCGATCAGGCTCTCCGCCGTTTTTCGCAGAGGGTCACGAAGGCCGTCGAGGCACTGCCTGGTGAGAGCTTGATTGGCAAGCGCGCGCAGGCGGGTATGCGCGGGGGCATCCAGTCGAAGAAGCCACTCCGCCAGTGTGTCGCAAACCTCCCGGGCCTGCTGCTTTGCTTCCGGGCTCAACGAATCGAGATTTGGCTCCGGCCGACGCGAAGAGAGTCCGGGGTGGGTTAACGCTTCTGCGATGTGAGCATAACTTGTCAGTGTCCAGCACTTCAACAAGTCGTCCCAATGCACGGGGTTCGCCCGGATTCCATCGTAGTAAGGATACGGGTTTTCGACTGAGAGCGTCATTGGAGCCCTTTCCGACATAAGCGCAACACGCGCCTTGCAGGCGCGCACGGGCGGTTTGCCGAACGAAACTAACCGTCTGGCTTTCCCGCATGTTCTGAACGTTGTCGCCGCGCAGCGCCGAAAACGCGAACGCGCACCCGGCAAAGCAGTTCAAGTATTCGGCCAATACCTCTTCAGTGGCGCAGGTCGCTCCCGGCTTAGCGGAAAGAGTAAACTCCCTGGCCCTCTCATGGGCATCGTCCTGAGCGTTCGTGAACGCAATCCAATAAAAAGTATCGGCAAAAACCGTGTTCATTGGTTGCGCTTCGGATGGCCGGGCAAATAGTGGTCATGCTCGGTGGCACCGTCTTTGGGGAGTCTTGCAAACTCCTCACGTTACATTCCTTCATGCTTTCAAGCATGACTTCCCAGATGGGCCCGGCTTCGCCCCTCGGCTCTGGCATACGCGCAGGCGAATCCGCAAGAATCTTTTCGAGAGCTTCGCGAACAATGCATGGAGAGGCCCTTCCCCTGCGCCATGGCGATAAGTTTGGCTTCTTCCCGCGGCTGAAGCGGGTGTAATGGTCATCGAGCCTCTCTCCCTTTATCCTAACCTTGCACCACGGTTCAGTGTGCGGCGTCACGCGGACCATTAGATAGAAGGGTCTACACCGGGGCAGGGGCTTTCTCGCCCGGCCCGAAGGTCAGATTGGGCGCCAGAGCTGTTGCCCGGTCCCGCGCGGCGGAAGAACTCGTCCGCGGGCGCTGTTATCGGCTCCGGGCCTTATTATTGTCGAAAGTACTTGCTCGTCGGCGGGTCCGGGAAAGCTGTCCGGGTTCATCGCCAGTTGACATCGGAGGCGGCCCCGGTGCGTCCGGTGATACGCTCTGGAAATACCCTCGTGCCCTGGCATGGCGCTGCCAGGGGCCAGGTTACTGTTGTAATGTGTGCCATCGTCCGTGTGTAAATTACTCCAAGCATTTCCAAATGACCGCCCACGCATCCGAATCGCGTTTACGCCTTGACACTGAATCGCCCTGAATCGCCCCGCCTGAAGTTACAGCCGATGATACACTGTCTCTACCGTATCGTCTGGTGCGCATAGCGCGTTCTGGTTATGATTTCCGTCCAGAGTATCCAAGGGGAGTCTGCCCGGCGACCGGCGGCGCATCGCGCCGATCCGGCGCATCTCCGGATTCTTGTCCTCTCCCTTGTAAACCACCTCGCCGAACGCAATGGCGCGTCCACAGTAACTCGCGGCCTTCTGAAATCCCTGGAATCGCCTCCTTTGAATGCTTTGGTCGAGTGCATTCCCGTCCGGAAACCGCGGGATAAGTGGCATCGCCTCGCTCAATGCGGCAGCTTGCTGCAGGCGGCGTTTTCGAACATCCCTTCCAAGGTAGCTTTTCTGCGATCGGAAGAATTCCGCGCCAGGGTCGTATCGCGCTTCCGGGCCGAGCACTTCGATTTAGCGATACTGAACGGCTCCGATCTCCTCTGGATCTCGGAATTCCTGCCCGCATCCGTTCCACGCATTCTGATTTCGCATAACATCGAACACTTGCTATTCGAATCGCAGATTCAGGATCTCGGCAGAATGTACCGTCCGTTTCGCGCCTGGCTCCGGAGGGACGCGCAACGGCTCCGTCGTTTCGAAGTCGAAGGCATGCGCTCAACCGGGAACGTCGTTTTTCTGTCTCATGACGACGCGTTGTTCGCGAACCGGATTTGCCGGGATCTCCGTTACACGGTTGTGCCGCCGATGTTCGATTATGCGCCGCCTGCCGACAGAGCGCCAGGGCCGGATCCAGGCCCAGGCCTGCGGATCGGCTACGTCGGTAATTTCGGGTGGTGGCCGAACCGGCAGGGCCTGCAATGGTTTGCCTCAAGAGTTCTGCCTCATCTGAGTCCGGCGATTCGTGTCAATCTTTTCGGGTCCGGCAGCGATAAGGTCTGGCGAGGCGGCTCCCGCGTCGTTGGGTACGGTGTGGTCGAAGAAATGGATCGCATCTGGGCGCAGTGCGACTTCATGATTTGCCCTGCGTTCGCCGAAGGGGGAGTCTGCGTCAAGTTCGCCGAAGCCGTCTACAACCGGATGCCGATCCTGGCCAACCGGCACGCCGCACGGGGCCTTCCGCTGGCGAGCGATCCGGCCATCGTTTTCGCCGAGGAACCGTCGGAGTGGATTGAGTTCCTGAACTCGCCGGCCGCGGCGGAACTGGCGGGGCGACGGGTCTCCGTCAGTACCGCATCGGCGTTTGCGCCGGAGAATTACTCGGCCGCGCTCCATGGACTGGTGCGCGAATCCGTCGGGTTGAAACAGTCGCCAGTGGAAGCCTGAAATGCCGGACGCCAAAGTCATCGATATCGTCTCGGCGATTCACAAGAGAGTAAGCGAACGCGCGGCGTCGCCCGAGACGCCCGGCGTGCTGGAAGACTGGTCGAACGATCTCGCCAGGCTCAGTAGCGCCTACAACACGGTTTACTGCGCGCGTAATCTGGCCGGCAGCGTTCCGCAGTTACCCAATACTTTCGTCGGGTTTGTGGCTGGCTGGCTGGTTAGAATCTCTCAGCGGCTGCTGTTCTGGTACACGCCGCAGATTCGCTACTTCCATGAAGCGGTGACTAACTTACTGAATCGCCTGTGCTCGCTTGAGGAGCGGCAGTTCCGGGCGTTTATGGCCATGGCGGACAGGCTGGACAAGCTGGAGCGGAACGCGCGCCTGGTCACGGCGGAGCGATCCTCATGGCCTGACGCATCGCCGTCGCCCGCCCAGGTCACGGATCCGCCGCCAGGTAGTCACCAGGCCGATGCGGTTGTTTCCGACGATCCGTCTTTCCCGTACACGCGCGCCGCCATCGACCCCGGGAACTTCTGTTTCGAGCTTCAGGGCCGTTTTCAGTCGCACGTTCAGGCGGATACCACCCGGCTTGATCTGTACAAATCTGCAATCGCCGCCCTTCAACCGGCTGTGCCGGAAGGCCTCTGGCTGGACGTCGGGTGCGGCCGGGGCGCATGGCTCCGCCTCGCGCGCGAGGGAGGCCACGAGTGCCGCGGCGTAGATTCGAGCCCCGCAGCCATCGGTCAGTGCCGCGCCGAAGGATTTGAAGTATCCGAACTCGACGCTTTGGAGTATCTGCGTTCGATGGACGATCGGTCTTTTTCAGTCGTCTCGGCATTTCACGTCCTGGAGCACTGTCCTTTTGAGTATTACCTGAATCTGGTTTATCAGATCGGCCGAACGCTGAAGCCGGGCGGAGTACTTCTGGTTGAAACGCCGCGCCCCGGAAATCTGCTCATGGCCACCGAGCAGTTTTGGATGGACCCCACACACATCCGTCCGATTCCCGCGCCGCTGATGGAATTCCTGTTCGAGTACTGCGGGCTGAGAGTCGTGCACAGGTTCGATGTGAATCCACGTCCGGAGTCCGAGCATTTGCCTTTTCGCGAACTGGAGTTGTCCAGTCGCCTGGACCTCCTTATTTATGGGCCGCAGGATTACGCGGTGATCGGTCGGCGCGACTCGTGACCCTCCGAAAACAGCCTGCGAACCGGCTGCACCGCACGGCCCCGAATTCCGATTCCGAACTCCGCATCGTGACGCGAGGCGTCACCGGCAACGGGGTCGCCGTAGCCCAACCAGCCGCGCGTCGCAGCCCATCCGGGAGCGGAATGCCGGGGGGATTTGATTTTCCGCGTCGCTTGAAGCCGGGTTTGGCGGCCCGGGTATTGTGACACAAACGCGCGTGGCGCTGTTTACTCCGCTCCCCCCGGCGCGGACGGGAACCGCGGATTACGGCGCTTCATTGGCCGCCGCCCTGAAAAACCGGGTCTCGCTGAAGGTTTTTGAGAATCCGCCTTTCGCCTTCAACCCCGCCGAATTCGATCACGTCGTCTACCAGATCGGGAACAACTCCTATCACGCGGGAATCTACGAATTGGCGCTGCGCCATCCGGGAATCGTCGTGCTCCACGAGGCCAGCGTCCACTACCTTGTACGGTCGATGACCTTTTCGCGGGGCGACGAAAAAGGCTATCTTCGCGAAGTGATGTACGAACTCTTCGGCGAAGACATCGGGTCGTTCGCCGGGAGGCGGCTTCCCATCGAATCGCCGCAGCCCCACGAGTTCCTCATGCTCCGGCGGCTTCTGGACCGAAGCACGGCGTGCATCGTGCACAGCCACTATGCGGAACGGCTGGTGAGGCTCAAAGGCTTCGGAGGTCCGATCGGCGTTATGCCGCATGGCGCGGAATTGCGCGAGGTCGATGCGGCCCGTTACCGCGCGGAACTGGGCCTGAGCGCCGGTACCCCTCTCATCGGTGTCTTCGGCTATCAGCGTCCCGACAAGCGCGTCTGGGAGTGCCTCCTGCTGTTTAAACACCTGATCGAGAGCCTGCCGGAGGCTCGCCTTCTGGTGCTCGGGGAAGGACATCCGCAGGTGCCCATCGAAGAGGGTATTCGCGACCTTGGCCTCGGAGGCCGCGTTTTCGTCAAAGGACACCAGACGCTGGAAGATTTCGACGGATATCTCGGCGCGTGCGACGTGGTGCTCAATCTGCGGCAGACGACGTTCGGTGAAACTTCGGGCACCATGATGCGGGCGTTTTCCCTCGGGCGCCCGGTCATCGTGTCCGCGATCGGCGGAGCGCTGGAGCTGCCCGACGATGCCTGCGCAAAGATTCCGCGAGATCGCCATGAAAACGAAGTGACCGCCGAGTGCCTCAAGTGGCTGCTCTCCAGCCCGGACGAAGCCGCGCGCATCGGAACGCGCGCCCGGGAATGGGTGGCCCGCGAGTGCTCCTGGGACACGGTGGCGGCGCGTTACGTCGAGTTCATGGAGCGCACGGGCCGCGACGCGCGGCGGCCTGAAGCGCGGCGCAATCCTTCGGCGCAGGTCCCGCCGTCGCTTTCGTCCGCGTCAATTTCAGGCTATCTGGCCCGGTGGATCGATCCCGCCTCGCCGGCCGGAGGATACTTTGCCGCCCACTCGGTCAGGCTGGTCCGGACTTTGCAGCTGATTCCCAGGGGAGATTCCTCCAGCCGGATCCTCGAACTCGGTTGCTACATGCAGATCACGCCCGCCCTGAAGGGATTGCTCGGGTATGGCGAAGTGCGGGGCGGCTACATGGGGACTGCCGGGGGATGGCACCGTTCCGCGGTGACAGCCAGCGATGGCGAACATTTCGCCTGCAATATCGATCTGTTTAACTGCGAACTCGATCGGTTTCCTTACGCCGACGAGTACTTCGACACGGTTATCTGCTGCGAACTGCTGGAACATCTGGAACGCGACCCTATGCACATGATGAGCGAAATTCATCGGGTGCTGAAACCGAACGGCATTCTGGTGCTCACCACGCCGAACGCCGTATCCGTGCGCGCGCTCAAGGCCGTTGTCGATGGCATTCATCCTCACTTGTTCAGCAAGTACGTGATGCCGACTCTTCTGCCGGAGGCCCGTCACGCAAGAGAATACACGCCTAAGGAACTGCTTCGGCTTTTCGCGGATTCCGGTTTTTCGACACAGTTCATCGATACCACCGCCTACGGCCCGCGACCTGGCTTTAATGGCACCGTAACGAAGTTCCTCGCGGCCGCCAAGCGGTTCACCCGGCTGCGCGAGGATTGCGTTTACCTGGTGGGGCAAAAAACCAGCCCGGTCGGTGCGAGATATCCTTCGTGGCTCTATGAGCAGATTTGACCTCGCGGGCGTTCCTGCGGGCCGTAGCGGTTACCTTGCGCTGTCCGTTCCGTTGTTTACATGGATCGCGTGGAAACACGGGTCGGTCTGGTGGGCGATCCCGCTTGTCCCGATCGCCTGGATCGGATTTCTGAGACGGGCGCTCCTGCGGTCGGAGCCTCGCACGGTAGGCTGGACGACGCTCCTCAGCCTCCCGAACTGCTGGTACGCGTCGGAGTCCATGCAGTGCGGTCACTTTGGCTTAGGGCAAAGGCCGAGCAGCTCCGCGACAGAGTGCTCTGGCCGGTTTGCGCCGCGATCGGCGTCGTTCTGCTCGGCATCCAGATCTCGGGAGGGCGTTTCAGGCTGAATTTACGGGGCATCCCGACGAGACGGCGCAATTCCTTTTCGGACTGATGGTGTACGACTACCTTGCCGGTGTTCCGAAAGAGAATCCACTCGCGTGGGCGGAAAACTACTACCTGCACTATCCGAAGGTTGCTATCGGGCAGTGGCCTCCGGGATATCACGTGATGGAAGCGTTGTGGTCGCTAGTTTGGGGGCCGTCCCGCGCCTCCGCCGTCTGGCGTCGCGGGTGCCGCGACGGCCGCTGGAATTGAAGGTACGCGGTATGAATCTGACGGAGAGATGATCCCGGACCGAGTCTACTGCAGATGAACGACTGTGCGGCCATCGAAAGGAGTTCGCCCTATGACGAACCATCCGATTCGAAAACCCTCCTTCGCCAGAACCAACTCCACCCGATTGAGGTTCTTCGGCAAGACAAACAGACGCTTCGTCAGGATCGCCTGCCCTGGCTTGAGCGGCGCATCGAACGGAGGGGACGACGGTTCACCGGCGGCGTCGTAACGAGTGCCATCGTCCGAAAGCAGGTACGCCGTCAGATGGGTCTCGGCGTGAATGGCCTTTGTGCAGGCGTTGGCGAGTCTGAATTCGAGTTCGAAGTCTTCCGTTGTTTCGTGCGGAACGCGCTGGACGTTGGTTACCGTGATCGACCAATCTCCCGAGTATTGGGGTTGTTTTAGTGTCAGGACCTGGATTGGCAGGGACAGTGTGGTTGCGAGAAGCAGCGCGGCGTACAGGGCGAAACCGATCAGCCAGGCGCGAACGATTGGCCAGGTTCTGCGCCGTCCGCCCCGGACCAAAACCCACGCCCAAACGAGGACCGACAAAAGCACCAGCAGGAAAAACAACGACTCGGCAAAATTCATCGGCGGTTCTTTCGACGCCGCGCAGGAGACCGTGCCATGCGACCACGACAGCGAATCGAGGCGTTCACGCCGGTCGCCGCGGGCGCTGCTTCGCCGAGATCGAACGGATCACGAGTTTACCAGGGGCGGCGGGGTCGATCGGAACACGAGCGCTTTCCATGGCCGCCGCCATGACTTCGCGAATCTCCGGCCTGTTGAGATCGGCAGGTGACGCCAGCCTGATGTTCCGCACAACGTTGCCGCTGCCTTTGAGAAGCTTGTTGGGGTCGGGTACCTTCGTGCCTTGCAGGAAGCAGACACTCATGTAACGAGGAAAGATCACGAGCGAAAAGATCGCGTCCGACGGCTTCTCCGAAGGGCCGAAGCCAACGACAAGCGCGTTGTAGTTGTCGTAAACGAGTTGCACGGCCCCGGGAAGGCGTGCGCGCAGAATCTTCAGGCAGGCTCGCGCCTGTTCGGCGATTTCGGGCAGATACTTGTCGAGAAACCCGTCCAGCTGTCGTTGCGGTGTCGGGGCCTTTGCTGTTGCTGCCATAGGCTCAGTGTAATGCTACGGCGCCTGCTCAGTTTGCCCGGTGCTGCGAAGATGCCGGTAGAATTCCATGTCGCTGCCCGTCAGCATCTTCGTGGCGAAAATGATCTGCCCCGTGTGCTCCGCGAAATGTTCCACAACATGGTAGACAACCTCAACTCCGGAGACGCGGTAGTTCTGAATTTCGTACTCCCGGGTGAGCCTGTCCGTATCGAGGCTGGAGATAATCTGAGTCGCGCTCTCCACCACGTCGCGCAGAGCCGATATCATCTGACCGGCTCCAACGCCGCCGCGCGCGTTGAACTCGGCGTCGCGGTCGCGCTGCCCTGGATTGTCCCCCAGCGAGGTCACGATCCATTGCCGGATGTTGCCAGTCAGATGCAGAACCAGATTGCCGACCGCGTTTTCATTCTGCCCGCCACGCGCCCAGATCTGTTCGTCCGAAAGCTTCCCCACGCAGACCTCGATACGGTCGCAGAACTGTTTCAACTTATCGGCCGAAAAACGCAGGAATAACGACTCGACGCTCATAGGGTCCTCATTCTTTCGGTTCGGAATCGAGCGTACCGGCCGAGAGCAGCGAAGTCGAGCTTCCGCTGGCCGGGCCGAGCAGCCCCGACTTCATGTAGAGAAGCAGCTTCTCGCGCGTGTCGGTAATATCGAGATGCCGCATGGTGAGCTGGCCGATGCGATCCTGCGGCGAGAAGGTCGATTCGCCCTTTTCCATCGTGAGCCGCTCCGGCTTGTAAGTCAGATTCGGACTGGTGGTGTCCAGAATCGAGTAGTCGTTGCCGCGTCGAAGCTCGACCGTGACTTCGCCCGTGACAGCGCGCGCGATCCAGCGCTGGGCGGTCTCGCGGAGCATCATCGACTGCGAATCGAACCAGCGGCCCTGGTAGAGCAGACGGCCGAGCCTGAGCCCGTTGATGCGGTACTGCTCGATCGTGTCTTCGTTGTGGATGCCGGTCACCAGGCGCTCGTAGCCGATGAAGAGCAGGGCAAGCCCCGGCGCTTCGTAGATGCCGCGGCTCTTCGCCTCGATGATGCGGTTTTCGATCTGGTCCGACATGCCGAGCCCGTGGCGGCCACCGATGGCGTTCGCTTCGAGAACCAGAGCGACGGGGTCGTCATAAGTGACGCCGTTGAGCGCGACGGGCTGACCTTCTTCAAAGCGGATCGTCACCGTTTCCGGGCTGATCGAAACTTCCTCCCGCCAGAAAGCGACGCCCATGATCGGCTCCACGATCCGCACGCCTTTGTTCAGATGCTCCAGATCCTTCGCTTCGTGGGTCGCGCCCCAGATGTTGGAATCGGTGGAGTACGCCTTTTCCGCGCTCATTTTGTAAGTGAGGCCGTGGGCGAGCATGTACTCGGACATCTCTTTGCGGCCGCCGAGCTCGTCGATGAACGTCTGGTCGAGCCAGGGCTTGTAGATGCGTAGCGCCGGGTTGGCCAGCAAGCCGTAGCGATAGAAGCGCTCGATGTCGTTACCCTTGAACGTGCTGCCATCTCCCCAGATGTGGACGTCGTCTTCTTTCATCGCCACCACAAGCATGGTGCCGGTCACGGCGCGGCCGATAGGGGTGGTGTTGAAGTAATGAACGCCGGCCGTCGAAATATGAAACGCGCCGGCCTGAAGCGCGGCGATCCCTTCGGCGACCAGTTGCTTGCGGCAATCGATCAGGCGGGCCTTCTCGGCGCCGTACTGCAACGCGCGGCGGGGGATCTCGTCGTAATCGGGTTCGTCTGGCTGGCCGAGATTCGCGGTGTAGGAGTAGGGAATCGCTCCCTTGGCCCGCATCCAGTGGATCGCGGCGCTGGTATCGAGTCCGCCGGAGAAGGCGAGGCCGACTTTTTCGCCGGCGGGCAGATTTTGAAGTATGTTTCCCACGTGGATTGTTTGGTGTCCGGATTCGGCCCGCGTAACGGGCCAATGCTCAGAATAACGTGAGGGCCGTTGTAATAATTGGCAGGGCGGAAGAAACGCGCGATTCTGGCACTGATCCAAATCGGTATGGAATCGCGTGTCGGATGTTCTTAGCGTAAGAGGGCCGGCGGACCGACGCCGCATTTTACGCGGGATGATGGGAAGATGCCTCGCAGCAGGCCTGGGAAGGCCAATGGAAGTTGTGTCGCGGCGCGCCGCCTCCACGGCGCGGCGGTGATCGAGGCCTCCGACCAGCGGTTCAGCCGATGGGTGGTCCAAGCGGCGATGAGGCCTCCCGACGGTAGAATGGAGAATATGGAGAAGGTCGTCCGGGTATTCGACAGCTTCGAAGAGGCCGACGGGTCGGATGCCGCCTTTCGTTCCGAACTGACACCGGGTCAGCGAGTCGATATTTTCTTTGAGATTCGGGAAAGAGCGCGAAACGATGCCGCTGAGCCGCGACTTGCAAGAGTTTGTCGAGTGCTTGAACTCGAGCAAAGCTGAGTACCTGATCGTCGGCGCCCTGGCAGTCTCGTGGCATGGGTTCCCGCGCTACTCGGGAGATATCGATTTTCTGGTCCGCCCGACTCACGATAATGCCCAACGCGTCAAAGCCGCACTGGTGCAATTCGGCTTCGGTGATCTGGACATCTCAATTACGGACCTAACGACAGCCGGCAAAGTGATCCAACTGGGTTACGAACCGAACCGCATCGACTTGATGACCGCCATCACCGGAGTTGGTTTCGAGGAGGCTTGGGACACGCGTGTCGCCGGAGAGATTGACGGACTGTCCGTGTTCTTCATTGGAAAGGCAGCCTTGTTGCGAAACAAGGAGTCCACCGGACGAAATAAAGACAAGATTGACGCCGATCAACTGCGCAGAATAACTCCCGATAAACAGCCGGGTGCATGCCCCGGTCTATAACACCGCGCCCGCCGCGGATCAGTCGACGATATGCGCAAGGTTCGAATCGACGATTCGCTGGTCCGCAGTGAGCAAACGCAATTCATGCACCCGCGCAGTCGCCACTATGAGGCAATCGGCGGGATCGCGCAAGACCGCCGACAGAGGCGGTGCCTCCCGGGCGACCTCGATAGTCAGTGGCAGAGTCTTCAGCGCCGGGCTGGTCTCCAGCATTTCAAAAACCGCATCCACGCCATGCGCGAACTCCGCCAAACCGCGATGCGATAGTTGAGCCATTTTCAGAAGGCTGATCGCGGCAATGGCCACCGGCTCGCTATTCCGGTCGGCATTCCGGAGCAAACGTAGCTGTTCCCGGGACAGCCGGCCCGGACTCGCAAAGCCATCGGAGCAGTATGTGGGTGTCGAGCGGCAGCTTCGGTTTCACGCGCTCGCGAGACCCTCGCCCGACCGCCACGTTCGCACTACTCCGGGCCGCGCGTCAAGCTCCGCGAAATGCACGTCAGGCGACCCGAGGACCGCGCTTTGGCCCCCTGGCCTTCGATAACGGAGCCTTCGTCTGAAACGCCTCCCAGTCTTCCGCCGTGTTGAAATGGACGATATCGCCGGTGATACGGATCTGACCGCGCAGCGCGTTTTCGAGCGGCTTCCGCGCCGAATTCCAGGCAGCAAGCAGCGTCGCGACGGGCTTGCCGCGCTTCGTGATGCATATGGAGCCGCCATCCTCGTTCACGTCGTCGAGCACCGCCAGACACGTGGCTTTAAAATCCGTTGCCGACATTTGACGGTGAGCCATGCCTGAATGGTAGCCTCGCTACGGGTCATCATGACCACGTTAGGCCGGACGCAGCCTGGCCAGGTACCGACTTCGGATACGGTGTCAGTTCTTGCCCGTCAGTAGCTGCGCGGGCGGTAGCCGGGGCGGGCGCGGACGCGGTATTTCTTCGTCGTGTCGCTTACGATTTCAATCTTGATATTGCGGAAACCTTCGTTGGGGTTCGGCGCGGGATAGTAGGTCACCGCGTAGGAATTGCCGATGTCTTCCCGTATGGCGTCGAATGCCTCCACCTGTTTCTGCCAGGTCTTCGCCCAGTACGCCTTTCCACCGGTGCTGGTGGTGATGCGGCGGAAAACACTGCTCGAAATCGGGTCCTTATTCACGTCGTTGGTCGAGATTACATAGATTGGAATCCCCTCGTCTTCGGCGACGGTCCGGACGTCGTCGGGCGCGACCATACTGGCGTTATCGGGGCCGTTGGAAAATACGATCACAACCTTGCGTCCCGCAACTTTGGCGGCATCGCGCAGGGTGAGAAGCAGTCCGTTGTAGAGAGCCGTGTCGTCACCCGCAACCGCACGGCGCAGGCCGCTGATAGCGCCGGTGCGATCGCCGGTGAGATCCGCCGCGCGGGAGAGATTCCGACTGAAAGTGTAGACCGCGACTGAGTCGGCCTTGTCCAGGCCCCGGACAAAATCCGCGATGGCGTCTTCCGCATAAACGAAGCCACGGTACATGAAGTTGCTGGTATCGAACAGGACGAATACGCTGGTGCCGACAAAGCTTTCGATGGGTTTTTCGGCCGCCACGGCTGCGGCATCGGCTGCAGCCTGAGGAGACAGCGGCTTCAGGACTCCGCCCTCGCCGATTTCCATCGCCGGCCTGTCGCCTTCGGCGAAGGTGGAGAGCTTTTGGAGAATGCCGTCTTCGGTGATTTTGAAATCGGACGGTTTGAGGCCATTCACGTACTTGCCTTTACTGTCGGTGACGGTAAAGGTCAGGACGACCAGGTCGACGTTGGATTTGAAGTGGGCGACAGGCGCGTCCTGGGCTCGGAGCCACGAACCGCCGGCTACGAGGATGGCCACACCTGCGATGCCGACAAGCACGGATTCGGAATTCAATCTCAAGGCAGGATCCTCGCTGTCTCCTTCACTTTACCGGAACGCACATCGTCGCCAACCGACCGCAGGCTGCGCAACAGGGCGGGCCAGTCTTCGAGATGCGACGCGAAGATCCGCTCGACCGCGAACTGCGTCCAGTCGGGAATCAGCAACGTCAGGCGCGAAGGTTCCACGCCGGTCTCGTCGGCGATCGCCGCCCAGTACAACTGATTCGATTCCCAGCTTTCCGCCATAATTCGGCTCGAATATCCCATCAGGGTCGGGAAGGTCTTGAGGTTGAGCAACTCGGAACGGTAAGAATTCGTGAGCGTAGGTTTCGCGGTACCCCACACGCGGGAGATCGCTTCGGGACCGACCTGCGCTCCCGCCACAGCGCGCAAATGCGCCAGTTCCTTGGCTCCCGGATCGGGGTCGGACTCCGATGCGGACAGATTCTGGCCGATCACGTAGAGTTCGGACGGCGTCAGCAGATCCAGCGCCGCTTGTACGCTGCTGGATTCGACATCGCGCCTGAACGCGTCGGAGCGGATCAGGCTCGCCACGCCGCCAACCACTTCGAAAACGCGGTTGCGGGCCGCGGGATTGACCGCGGCCTCCGCGACCATCGCTTCGGCATGGCGCATCGTCGCGGACACCCAATGCATCTGGGCCGGCGTGACGTCCCAGTAGCGAGGCAAGGTGGCGGAGAGGATCATCTGGGGCACCAGGTCGCCCCAGATCAGGGCCTGCGTCTGCGTCGGAACCAGAAAGTCCTTTTCCGCTTCGGCGAGAGCGTAAGGCAGAGACGAGAGCGAACCGACAAGGCGTCCGCCGGCGTTGGAAGGCCAGCCAGCGCCGTACATCGCGGTCGGTTGCCAAGCGTGGTCGCCGCCCTGCGCACCCACGAAATCGTGGCCGCGCACGAACAAAGGGTTCGTCAGCAGGATTTGCGCGCCGGGCGGCGCGTAACGTACATAGTTATAGCCGACAATAGTGTCGCGCAGCGCGGGCGCGAGCTGGCCGCGAATATCGCGAAGCTTTTCCGGATCCTTGCCGGCCTTGTCGATCAGGGCGCGCAGATTCAGTTTGCGCTGGTCGTTGATGTGGCGATCGACCCAATAGCCGAACGCCTGCGAGCCCTTCTCTTCAAACGTCATGGAAGCGCGCGGCAACTGGATATCGTTGGCCTTCGCGGCGAGGCGGGCAGCCAGCTGCGTGTTCAGACTGCCGCCCTTTGCCACGGCTTCGAGATTGTCGGCAAGCTCGAAAATTGTGTCGGGCGAAAACAGCGCCTGTGCGTCGAAGAATCGCTGCTGGCGGGCCATCAGTTCGTCCCGGACCTCGGCATCTTCGGGCGGGGCGTTACCTGCAAGGAGCGCCATGATGCGCTGTTGTATGACGGTAAAAGCGGGCGTGGCCGATTTACCGGAGCCGGCGGGTTGAGTGGCTGCCGCCCGCGCGGGTGCCGCGCCGGCGACGGGTGAACCCGCGCTCGCCAGCAATGAGGTCAGACCGGCCCGGCCGGCGTCGAAAAGTTCGCGGCTGTTCTTAAGTGCCGCGAAAGGACTAATCAAGGCCGCAAGCGCGGCATCGGCGTTTCCCGGGGAAATGCCGCCCTGCCGCGCGAAGATTTGCCACAGCCCGGTCAAACCCTGGTACATCGCGATGGCGTCCTGCCGGAAGGCCTGTTCGCGCAGCTTATCGAGTGCGGCGGCGGTGTCCATCCACGCGACGATCGTCTTGTCGGAGAGCGTCGGGGTCTCGCTGAAGAAACTGTATTGCGCGCCGTAGACGTTCCATTCGCGCCCGAGCCGCTCCACGGTCGCGGCCTGCAGCGGCTGTGTGCGAATGCGATCGATATCGGTGAGCGCCATGAAGATGCGCAGCGGTTCGTTTTCGACGGGTTTGCGGCACAGGGCGAAGATGGCTTCGAGAACGTCGTCCGGCTCCTTCCAGTTCGCGGCGGAGAGACTGAGCTTGAGATCGTACTTCTCCCTCGAACCCTTCATGAAAAGGCTCTTCCAGACCTCGATGCCACCTGGGATGTGAGCTTTGCCGTTCGGGTCCAGCTGGAGCCGCGTGGTGAGCAGCATCAGATCGGCGTTGGAATTGAAGACGGGGCGCGCCGGACCGGGCGTGGTGACCTTGCCGCGAATCGCCGCGTAAAACCTCTTCATGCGGGCGGACTCGGTGAGGTATTCGAGAACCGGACCATGAATGCGGGCGAGCGCGTCATACAGGCCGGCGAGCCAGCCGTCGTCCCGGCTGATCAGCTTGTCGATGAAGTCGGTGCCTTTGTCGGGCGAACCTCCGGCGAGATCGGCCCACGCCTGCGCTGCCTTCGCGCCACCGGGCACGATGGCTTTGCCCTGACGAATCTGAAAGTTTCCGCCGAAGAAATCGAGGATGGCCGAAAAACCGCGCAGACGAACAGGCGCGATAGCGGCGCGAAGGGCGGCGGCGGTTTCGGGATCGATCTTCGACATGCCGAGATAGAACCGGCAGAGGCCGGGATCTCCGATGAGCGCTTCGAGGAAGTTGCCCTGCGCCTTTTCTTTGGGCGTCATCCAATAATCGGCTGAGTAGAGAACATCGGCGCGGGTGGATTGGTAGGGATACGTGAACGGGCGATCGGTTTGCAGGGCCTGCTCGAGATCGGATAGAGGAAAACCGGAGTCTGTGGTGAGAAAGGCGCGGGCGGCGTTGACGGTTTCGAGAACGACTTCGCTGCCGCAGCCGCCTCGCATGCGGTAGCCGAGGATTCGCAGCAGGTCGTTGGTCTGGGTGGATTCGCAGGTCGGAACTTTGATGACGTGCTCGGAGCCGGCGAGCTGGTCGAGTTCGCGCACCTGAGAAAGATAGCGCTGCACCAGCTTGAGGTATTCGGTTGGTTCGAGTTGCTCGCTGCCGCGGGAGGCTTCGTAGCCGCCGGTCACAATGTTGCGGGCGAGAGCGGGGAGGATGTCCGCCGGACCCGCGTCGGGCGCCAGCGCGGCCATGCGCGCGAAGGAACGGTAAGGGCCGGGGATCATGATGCTCTCATAAGCTGGCCCCGCGGTGGGGTTTTCGGGCGGAGGGAGGACGAGGTCATTGCCGCCGAGCGCCTTGTATTCGGCGAGGTCGGTTTCGGCGGTGGCGCGGTCGCCCGCGATGAGATCGAGCAGGGCGGCGCGGCGCTCGGCGGAGGCGGCGTTCGATGTTTTGTTCTGGCGCTTCCACTCGGAGGCGGCGCGGCGGAAAGCCACGCGCGCGCCCGGGTCGTGACTGCGTTCGAGGAATTCCGCGTAACCGGTGAGCAGTTCGGCGTCAGTAGTGTTGCGGATTGCCTGGGACAGCGCGGCACGCGCTTCGGTGTAGTTGCCCGCATCTTCCATTTGCCGGGCGCGGTCGAGCGTGTCGTTCGCCCGTAGCGGGGCGGACAGAGCCAGCATGGCGAAAACCGCTGTGAGCAGGATGGCGCGGCTTAGCGCGGGCGTTGCACCAAGCCTGGTTGCGGTCGACGACTTGCGGCAAGAGCTGAACTTCATTTTGCCCTCCGGTTGCGGGCGCCGCGGATTGCCGCAGAGAAATTGCGCTCGCTTTGCTGTACTTTAACATGTTCGGCGGTTTGGTGCGCTTCTCCAGGGCGCTTTTTTGGGGTTTGGGTGGCATCGCTTCGAGTTCCTTATCCGGTGGTCGGGAACGTCCAGCCAGTCCGCGATGAGCGGGTCCGGCTCGCCATACGTATTGAGGGGATGCTGTGATCGGAAACACGGCATCCAGGCGACAAAATCGCTGAAGCGGACGAACATCTCAACGCCCCACCCAAAGGCGAAACACGCCTCCTAACCAAACGGCCGCGGTCGAGTGGACGTTGGCCACCTGACGATAACGGCGATTCGTGTCCGAAATTCGCGTCGCGGATGAGTCATCGCGCGCTGAAATCCTTCACCACCCGCCCCCTCCCCGGCCTCGCACCGCGGATTCACACAATTTTCAACTTTCCTTTGCTATACTCCGATTGGATGGTATCTTCCCTCCCCGCTCTTCCGCGGCCTTGTACTTCCTCGCATTGCGATTACCCCTGCGCGTCCGGCTTCACCCGCTCATGAGCAATTCGATATTGGTTCCGCCTGCTTCCTTGTTTTCGACATTACTTACTCACGGAGGTCCGTTTCAACCCAGATGATCACCAGCGTCCCGGTTACTCACGGCATTGAAAGCCTGTACGGCACTCGCGACGAAAACATCCGATTGCTCGAATCCGGCCTGGGCGTGAGCACGCGCCTCAGTGCGGACTCGCTCGCCATCGAAGGCGAGCCGGCGGCCGTGAAGCGCGCCGAACATATCCTCCAGGACTATTTCGCGCTGGTGAAAGAGGGCGCGGTTTTCAGGAACGGCGATCTGAACAGTCTGCTTCGCGTAGTAACGACAGACCCGGAGGTAACCCTCCGCGCGCTGTTCGATAGCGGTAAGCAGCGCAGCTTTGGCAAGAAAGTTCTGGCGCCGAAGACAGCGACGCAACGGCGCTACCTGGAGGCGATCGAACGCAACGATCTGGTTTTCGGCATCGGCCCCGCGGGTACCGGCAAGACATATCTCGCCGTCGCCATGGCAATTCAGGCGCTGATTTCAAAACGCGTTACCCGCATCATTCTTACCCGGCCGGCCGTCGAAGCGGGCGAGCGTCTTGGCTTCCTGCCCGGTTCGCTCCAGGAGAAGATCGATCCGTATTTGCGCCCCCTCTACGACGCGCTGTACGACATGCTCGAAGCCGAACGAGTCGAGAAGCTGGTGGAACGCGCGTCGATTGAAGTAGCGCCGCTGGCATTTATGCGCGGCCGCACTCTGAACGATAGCTTCATCATCCTCGACGAAGCGCAGAATACGACTCAGGAACAGATGAAGATGTTCCTGACCCGCCAGGGCTTCAATTCGAAGATGGTGGTCACCGGCGATCTCACGCAAATGGATCTGCCCATGGGCCGCCGCAGCGGCCTGCTCGACGCGGTGGACATTCTGAGAGGCGTGGAAGGCATTTCCTTCATTCAGTTCGACGAGCGCGATGTCGTACGCCACAGCCTTGTGCAGCGCATCGTCCGGGCGTATGAAAAATATAATGACGGGCTGGCGAAACAACTTTCGCTGAAGCTTGCCGACGGGGTCGCCGTTGACCCCGATCCGGCCATACCCGCTCCGGCCCGGGCCTGAGCGGCAACCGATGAAATCCGACCCTCGCAAGGTGGCGCGAAACGTCACCGAAGACCTGATAACTTACCGGCGTCCGCCGGCCACTCTGCAGCGTTCCCGCCCTGAACAGTTTGCGCGCCTGGTGCGCGACCAGGTCGCGCGTGGCTGCGACTTCCACTGCCTGGTGACCGGCGACACCGAGCTCAGATCGCTGAATCTTCGTTTTCGCGGTAAAGATGCGCCAACGGATGTCCTGTCTTTTCCCTCCGGCGAGAGCAACCCGATCGGCGATATTGCCATTTCGCTGGGCCGTTCGCGCGCCCAGGCGCGGGAACGCGGCCATTCCATCGAGACGGAAATCTGCGTGCTCATTCTGCATGGCGTTCTGCACCTGATGGGTATGGATCACGAAGCCGACGACGGACGAATGGCGCGGGCGGAAGTCCGCTGGCGCCGCAAACTGGGTTTGCCCGCGGGTCTGATTGAGCGAGCCGCCACGCCGTGATCCCCCTCGCCCTCTTCGCGCTGGTCGTGCTGACAGCGCTCTTCACCGCGATTCAGACACTCTATGTCGAGAGCATGAGGCTGCGCTCGCGCGAACTGCCCGCGCTTGAGTATTTCAAGGAAACAATCGAGCCAAAGCTTACGATGCGGACCGAAACGGGCGCGCTCACTTTCTCGTTGTGGAAGCACACTTGTCTCGTTCTGATCGGACTCCTGGCCATGGCGCAGGCGGGCGGCGCCGACGTCAATCCTTTCGATCTTGGCGAAGCTCTGGCCGGTGCGCTGTTGCTGATGGCGCTCTCGGCCTACCTGATTCCCCAGATCCTCTACAGGCGATCCAGCGGACATTGGCTGCTCGTTTTTCTGCCGTTTTATGCGGTGTCGGCCATTGCGGTCCGTCCCTTTGTGGCGTTAATCGGTTTTCTGCATTCACTGCTCGATATCGTCAAACAGGAACCGGAAGACAACGAACCGGCGACACCCGCGGAGAATATAGACACTCTGATCACCGCGGGCACTGAGGAAGGCCTCATTGAAGAAGGAGACCGCAAGCTGATCGAATCCGTGATCGCCTTCGGCGACAAGGTGGTTCGCGAAGTCATGACGCCAAGGCCCAACATGATCACAACTCAGGCCGACGACACGCTGGAACAATTGCACGGGCTTGTCGTGCACGAGCAGTTTTCGCGCATTCCCGTCTGCCAGTCGTCCATCGACGATATTGTCGGGTTCGTTCACGTTCGCGACATGTTCGAAGTAGCCGAGAGCGACCGCCCGAAGCGCACCGTGCGTGAACTGATGCGGCCGATCCGTCTGGTGCCGGAGACGAAATCGGTGCATGACCTGATGCGCGAAATGCAGCAGGATGGCTCCCACATGGTCATCGTGGTGGATGAATACGGCAGCACCGCGGGGCTCGCCACCATGGAGGACCTGGTGGAAGTGATTCTTGGCGAGATTCGCGACGAACATGAGCCGGGTTCCGACGTGCAGGAAGACGGGCAGGGAGGTTTTATCGTTTCCGGCAATTTCGATCTGGCCAGGCTGGAGGATATGCTGAATTATCACGCGGAGGAAGATATCGAGTCGACTACGGTAGGCGGGCTGATCACGGAATGGCTGGGCAGAGTGCCCAAGGCGGGCGATGCATTCGAGCGCGACGGCATCCATGTGGAGATTCTGGCGAGCGACGACAAGCGCGTGGAGCAGGTTCGCCTGAGCCGCGCTCCGCAGGCCGCGCAGGACAGCGTGTCCGCATGACGCCGGAGATTCCGGCGCCTCACGCAAAGCCGTTTCGATCCGGCGTCGTGTCGATACTGGGTCGGCCCAACGCGGGCAAGTCGACGCTGCTGAACGCGCTGGTCGGACAGAAGGTTTCGATCGTCGCCGACAAGCCCCAAACCACGCGCACCGCCATTCAGGGCGTAATGAACTCGCGCGGCGCGCAGGTGATTTTCGTCGACACTCCCGGCATTCACCGATCGGATTCGTCGATCAACAAGCGCATGATGGACGCCGTTCGCGCTTCGCTCGATGAGCGCGATCTCTTCATTTACGTCGTCGACGCGACTCACAAGCACTTCACGAAAGAGGATGAGAAAGCCCTCGCCATCCTGCGCCCGGACGGGTCGCCTGTCATCCTGGTGGTGAACAAAACAGATGCGCTGAAATCGCGGGCCGAACTGCTTCCCGTTCTGGACGAATACCGCAAACACTTCACCTTCGCCGAGTACATTCCGATTTCCGCCCTCAAAGGCGAGGGAATTCAGCGTTTGTGCGAAGAAGTCATCAAGCGGCTGCCGGAAGGCCCCGAATACTTTCCGCCCGATCACGTGACGGATCAGCCCGCGCGCTTTCTCGCCGCCGAACTGATTCGCGAAAAGATCCTCCTGACCACGCATCAGGAAGTTCCGCATTCCGTCAATATCCTGATCGATAAATGGGAAGAGACGCCGCGGCTCATCAAAATCTACGCCACCATTTACGTGGAACGCGAAGGCCAGAAGGCCATTATCATCGGCGCGAAGGGAGCTTCTCTTAAACGCACCGGCATGGCGGCGCGCGAGGAGATGGAAGCCCTTTTCGACGCCCGTATCTACCTGGATCTGCACGTTAAGGTGGAGACGGACTGGCGCGAAAAGGCGGCGTTTCTCAATACCATCGACTGGCGTACAATGTCTCCAGGAGATTAACTTCGGCTTCCATGAAACCAAGACGCCTTCTCGCCTCACTGATCCTGATGCTCGCTCTGGTGGCGCCCATCTTCGCCGCGGATAAACAGACAGACGCCGACAATCTGATTTACGACAGCGTTCGCGAAAAACTGGCCGGCGACGTCGTTGTGAAGGGCGGCGCGATCGACGTCGACGTAAAAGCCGGCGTCGTCACCCTCACCGGTCACGTGCAGGAGCCGAAGCAAAAAGCCAAAGCCGAGAGCCTTGCCAAAAAGGTGAAGGGTGTGAAAAGCGTCGTCAACAATCTTCAGATCACTCCACAGTGAATTCGGTCCTGCGTCTACTCAGGAACACGCGCACGACCTGGCCGCGCCACGCGGCTTTGCGGGTGCTTCTGAATTGTCTGGCGCCGCGCGCCGTGGCCCGTGCGCTTCTCAGGAACACGCGCACGACCTGGCCGCGCCACGCGGCTTTGCGGATGTTCCTGAATTGTCTGGCGCCGCTTGTCGCGGCCCGTGCGCTTTTGCGGGGCGGGCGGTTTCGCCTGCCGCTTTTGGCAACAGGCGCAGTGTGCCTCTTCGCGCAGTTGCCCAATGAAGTCGAAGTCACCCGCGTTGCCGGAGGCCTGCGGTTTCCCACCGGACTCGCGTGGTCCCGCGACGGATTTCTGGTCCTTGCGGACGGCGAAAGGCGGGAAATCTACCGGCTGGATACCGACCAGCGGCCGAAACCCACTCACCAGGACACTAACGGCGCGCAAGGCATCGCGTATGACTCGCAGTCGCGTCTTTATATCTGCGAAACGGCGGCCCGCAAAGTTGTGCGGCTCGACAAACGCGGCAACTTCGAGACGGTCGCGGGAAGTTTTGAAGGGAAGAAGCTGAATTCGCCGAACGACGTCGCGGTTCGTCGCGACGGCCACGCCTGGTTCACCGACCCCGCGTTTGCCGGCGACATCGACCGGCGTGAATTGAGCTTCAACGGTATATTTCATGTGCCACCGAAGGGCGAAATCGAAGCGGTTGCCCGCTGGCAAACTCGTCCGAACGGCGTCACGCTTTCAGCCGACGGAAAAAGGCTGTTGGTGACGGACGCCGATCGGCACGCGGTAGTTGCTTTCGAGCTCGACTCCAAAGGCGCAGCTACAAACCAGCGCGACCTGATTACCGGAATCGACGGCGTTCCAGCCGGTTTGCGCGTCGACGCCGCTGGCAACATCTATGTCGGCGCGCACGGCCTGGCGATTTACTCGCCCGCGGGCAAGCTGCTGCGTACCATGCTCAGTTCGTTGCGCGTGCTCAACTGCACGTTCGGCGGGCCGGATCTGGAATCGCTGTTTGTGGCGACCCCGAAGGACGTCTACCGGCTCCGGCTCGGCGTGAAAGGCGGGTTGCAGTACTGATGGGGGACGACCGCCGGTATCCGGCACGCCCAGTGCCCGGCGTTGGCGCTCTTATCATTCAGGCTGACCGAGTCCTGCTCGTGGAGCGCGGCCGCGAACCGTTGAAGGGCTATTGGTCGCTGCCCGGCGGCGTCGTCGAGACCGGCGAGCGCCTCGAAGATGCGCTGCGGCGGGAGGTTCGCGAGGAAACGGGTCTTGAGGTCGAGATCGTACACCTGATCGAGATCTTCGAGCGGATCATGCCCGGCGAGGATGGGCGGACGGAATACCATTACATCCTCATGGATTACATCTGCCGGCCGACCGGCGGCACGCTGGCGGCCGCCGACGACGCAAGCCGGGCCGAGTGGTTCACGGAGAGCGAAGTCCGGAGTTTGAAAATTACGGAGGGAACTCCGGGGGTGATTGCGAAGTCGTTCGTCTGGCTGGGACGCAAAGGAACGGGACTGCGCTCCTGAATCTTTGCCAACAAGTGGCGTCTTAAGAGTTCACGGATTGGTCACACCCGTGGCCACGGTAAAGAAGGTTGCCGGCCGGCTCTGGTTATTAAAACTCGCCGTCACCCAGGCGGGTGAAAATACAACACCTTTCGTCGAGATCCGAATCTCATCCATCGTATCGGTCGACATCTGAGTCGGGCCATCCCTGCCATTGATCGCCGCGGCGGAACTATTCAGTATCGACGCCGTCAAAGTGTTGTTGAGCGTGGTCAGAGGCTGGTTCACTCCATCGACGTAGATGTGAATTCCGGCAGCGGAGCTGGTTCCCGAGTATGTAACCACGACATAGTGCCATGTTCCGATTGTCACGGCAGGGGTTTCGACGCTGAGGCCACCGCCTCCAGTTCCGCCGAAAAGAATGAGTTGAAAGCCAGGGGCTGAGGAACCGGCCTCCTGCATCAGTAGCCACCCGGGAGTCGGAGGACCGGGGAACTTCGACAGCAACGTTCCGCCGGAATTCGATGCGACTTTGAACCAGCCCGAAAGCGAGAACGAATCGGTCCGATCAAAACTGAAATTGGCGGGTTTTGCCAGCCCGGCCCACGTATTTCCGCCAAAATTCAGGCTGCCGTCAATCTCACCCGGCTGCTGTTGACTGGCCAGCACCGCGCCATTCATCGTGGCGTTATTGGCGTTCGCCGTCGAATCGTTCATTTGCGGCGCAGGCCCCGCGGGATTTTCCTTCAGATGGTACACCGCCATGAAACTGTTGCTCCATGCCGTCGAAGGCACGGTCTGGAGGGCGGTCACCGAGGGGCGCCCGTACCACGCGTAGATTATGGTTCCAGTACTAAGGTTGGGGACATTGACCCAGATGTTGGCGGCTCCGGTGGCAGGTACCCACGTCTCGAACTCCCAGTTCAGAGGCGTGGCTCCGGCTGCGTCGGAAGTGAAAATCAAATCGCAGGGAACCGAAGTCGTGTTGTTGCCCACGGTCTGCGCACAGGTATTGTTGATTCTGCCGCCGTTGGCCGTGGTCGCGAAGTCCGCGAAGGTGCCCGAAATCAGAGCGGGGAAATTGGTCTGGATGCCTGGCGCCTGGCTTGCGGCTACCGTAAAAGTGGCACGATATGTGTAGCCATTAGGCCACGGCTTAGAAACGGAAGCGACCCCGGTTCCGCTCAGATCCGCCGATTGCGGGCTGCCCGCGCCGTTATCCGTAATCGTGATTGCCGCCGAGCGCATATTGGCAGCTGCGGGCGTGAAAGTGACGTTGATCGTACAGAAGCCATTCGCTGCAACTGTCGCGGGACTCAGCGGGCAGTTATTGGTCTGAGCGAAGTCGTCGGGATTGGCCCCGGTGACGGCGATGCCGGTTATCGACAGCGCGCCAGGCCCTTTGTTCGTCAGCGCAATTGCCACTGCGCCACTTGTCGAGCCCACCATCTGGTTCGGGAATCCGGCGGAAGACGGCGAAAGCGTGACATTCGGCGGAACTGGTAATCCGGTTCCGCTCAGAATCGCGGAGTGCGGACTCCC
Source organism: Bryobacterales bacterium (assembly GCA_003136575.1). Classification (GTDB taxonomy): domain Bacteria; phylum Acidobacteriota; class Terriglobia; order Bryobacterales; family Bryobacteraceae; genus BOG-234. Next base: position 40,096 of record PLEX01000167.1, read on the forward strand.
GTTGCCGTTATCGGTAATCGTAATTGCCGCCGCGCGCGCGTTGGCGGCCGCGGGCGTGAAAGTGACGTTGATCGTACAGAAGCCATTCGCTGCAACTGTCGCGGGACTCAGCGGGCAGNNCTGCAATCGTCGCGGGACTCAGTGGGCAGTTATTGGTCTGGGCGAAGTCTCCTGGATTGGCGCCCGTGACGGCAATGCTCGCGATCGACAGCGCGTTGGGACCGTCGTTCGTTACCGTTATCGCGTGAACGGCGCTTGTACTGCCAACAGTCTGGTTCGGGAAACCGACGGACGCTGGCGAAAGAGTCACGCTCGGCGGAGACAGCAGCCCAAATACAGCCACGCTGTTGGGCGTTCCCACGAAAACTTCTCCATTCGCGACTGTCGGCGAAATGTCCTTATTTCCGTTGCCGAACTGGTCCCGGCCCCCGGCCGCCTGATTACTGTTGTACAGTTCCGTGGCAAGATTATTGGCGTCGTAAGCATGNNCATCCGGAAGGAGCGGATCACATCTCCGGTTCCTCCGTAATACAGATTGCCGTTGAACCAGGCGCCCGACGACCACGCGCCGTTGGCCAACGCCCCTGGCAATTCCTGATAGAGCGTCCCGTTATTGACGGAGTCGTACTTACCCATGTTGTCGCGGTCGAAAAGGTAAATGTTCGAGTCCTTTCCGGCGCCGGTNNCAGAAGAACGCCGCCTGAGCCAAGATCTTCGTCGGCGTTCGATTCCGCCGTCGTATTGTCCATGGTCCAGTAGTCGAGAGGCGTCAGGACGCCGGCGATCAACCCGACTTTCACGAAGGCGTTTCCGTAATCGCTCATAACCGGAAAGCCCGAAGCATTCTGAGTGACGTCGAACGTTCCGTTCCCGATATCGAAAAAGAGATTGCCGCTCGCGTCCGACGCAAGGCCTCCGCCCGAACCCCAAACCGCGCCCTGACGCCCGTTGGGCGTGAAGTTGAGCACGCCGGTTTGCGCGAGGGTGTTCTCGTTGTACCCGATGGTCCAGCCGGTGTAGGGNNCGGATATCGCAATGCGATGCCCAACTTGTATAGATAACGCCGTTAAGAAGCAATAACGCGGTGCGGTCCTTATATTGTTTCGGGTCGAACACAACAGTTCCGCTGTTGCTGTTGTCTCCGGTGCCCGGATAAGTCGCTCGTATCTCGACTGGTCCGCCGAACTGCTCCGCGCCCGTGGCAAGGTTGAGAGCGTGAAGGCGTTGGTGGTAGCCGCCGCTCGAGTCCTTCGTCATGGCAACGGCATAAATCGTGCCATCAGGGCCAGATTGGAGATCGATCACAGGCGTCGAAGTAATTCCGATTGTGGGCACCACCTGACCGCATCCGCGCGAGTCCGAAGCCGTTTCCCCGGTGCCGAGCACCGACGTTCTCCAGTAAGTCGCGCCGGTATTCGCGTCGAAGGCGTAGACACTGTCGTTCTCGGTCGCTGCGAAGACCACGTTGTGAGCCTGGTTCGCGATCGTCAGGCCCGACACCACGAGGGGCTGGGCGTCAACCAGGCCGTCCACAGGAAAAGTAAAGAGTTTGCCGAATGTCGCCGCCTGCACGGTCGCCGGAGTTAACACGCTTTCCGATAGATTTTGAGCCGTGCGCATGGTGTCATTGCGATATGTCAGTACATTGGTCTGTGCGAAACATAACATCGACGCGCATAACGCCGTCGGGATGCAACGTAACCCTGGCTGCCCGGGCCGCCACCCACGAGCGGACGAGCCGCGACGCGCGGCGGCAAACGATGCAGGAAGACCCGCCAAGCCGCGTGGCGCGGCTAAGTCAGGCGCGAGTTCCTCAGTAGCGCAAGAGCCTCCGGACGCGGTGACCAAACCCGGAGGAGCCACCCGTTCAGCCGGGTCCGGCGTCGTAGAATGCGCGAGTTCTTCAAATGACATAGCTGTCTCCAATGCGCCGTTCAGCGAACGGGCCGCGGCGCACGGCGGGATTGAGTTCGCCAACGGCAATCGGAGTCGCGCGCCGCAGCCCGTTCGTGCGCTGTCGCCGAAGAGTCGTGCGATCGGCGAAGGCAATCCGGGTAATCGTGTGACCAAAAGATAGTTTCATTTTGCGTCGGCCCCGCATCGGGACTTCGGGGGCATGACGGCGTCAGCCACCCGGGCGCGCGGCTGAGGGACTAGACGCTCTCCGCCCGGTTCGTTGTAGCCGAGTCTATGGACTCGCGTTCCACGGACACGAGGGGCCTGTGCGCGGTGTTGCCGTCGTCGGTATTCGCGTACCACGCTCTTATGGCGCGACGAAAAACATCCGGATCGTCCGTCGTAAACTTCCCACCCTCGGGCCGTTCGGAAATCTGAAAAGTCGATCCGTTCATATTCGCTCCTTAACAGGCGATATTCCTGCGCGCTTACCGCTTGAGCAAGGGATGGGCCGAACTCCGGGTTTGGTTTGCCTTGGCGTGAGCGGCCTTGGGTTTCAGTCAGTTTCGGAATGTGCCGTTCTTTCGCCTGGCGAGGGCGGAGCCGCGCCTCGGTCATCGACCAATGGCCTTATGACCAGCGATGGTCACCGCTGACGACCGATGGTCGGGGTTAGGTCTTTGTCTGCGAATCTCCGGACATCGTAACCCTTTTTCATGGGCAGTTCGTCGCGCAGGTTGAGCAGCCTTGGGGCGAAGAGCCGCGCGGTCCCGCGCGACATAGAAATCTCCCGCACCAGCAAGTTCCATTCAACAGCCGTTCACGCGATCTTGCGGCTGCATTTTCCGGGAGGATGCCGGAGAGACAATCGAAGCCGATCACCCGCAAATCGTTATCGGGACCTGGCTCTTCAGCTTGACTTCGCGCGACGGCGCGCCAGGGTGTTCTGTCGAAATACTCCGTTTCGCCCTGGTGCCCGAGTCTTGCTTGCAACTCTGCCGTGAGCGGCTCGGGGACTCGTCTCGATGCTGGCTCCCGCGGTCGAATACGGCGTCGGCATGAGCGCAGACGCGGCACGCGGGAGTCCGTCAGCCCCAATTCACGGCCGCAGGTATTTATTTAATGACGGTTGGTCCTTAAAACGAGGCCTCCGTTCCCGGCTGCACCCGGGAAAATACGCGGGAGGGAGTGGAGCAGGTGCGGGCGGCTCCCGCTGCTATAATGGTATGTGCGGTTTTGACCGCATTCGCTTCAGGAGATTCCCCCCATAATGTTCGACGTATTTCGCAGCCGTGATAAGGCGGTACGCGCCTTCCTGATCTTCCTCCTCGGATTAGTGGCCCTTTCGATGGTCACGTACCTGATTCCGAGCTCGGGCGTCGGCGCAACGTCGGGAGACGACGCGGTAGTCGCTCAGATCGGCAGCGACAAGATCACGACCCAGGAAATCACCCGGACTATCAGTCGGATGACCCAGAACCGCCAGTTGCCGCCCGAACTCCTCTCCATCTACGCTCCGCAGGTGATTCAGCAGGTCATCAACGAGCGCGCCATGGCGTGGAAGGCCGCCGATCTCGGGATGAAGGTAAGCGCCGACGAAACGGACAACACCATCATTGATTCGATTCCCGCCCAGTACGTCAAGGACGGCAAAGTCGATCCCGCCACGCTCGCGGCAGTTCTGCAGCAGCAGGGAACGACGCTCGCCGATTTAAAGGAAAGCACGACCCGTGAAATCCTGATCGGACGGTTGGAAGCGATGATCGCCGGCGGTGTGGTTGTCTCCGGCCAGGAAGTGGAAAAGGAATTTCACCAGCGTAACGATAAGGTGAAAATCCAGTACGTCGTTCTCGCTGCGGCGAATTTCCAGAAGGAAACCGAACCCACCGACGCGGAAATTCAATCCTGGTACGACGCCAACAAGCAGACTTTTCAGGTCCCCGACAAGCGCAGCCTGGCCGTCATAGTCCTCGATCCGGCAAAAGTCGGCGCGGGCATTCAGATCTCGGACTCGCAGCTTCGCGCCGCATACAACGATCGGCAGGCGGATTTCCAGACGCCGGAGCGCGTGCAGGCTCGCCACATCCTTTTGAAATCGGACGCTTCCAACGACGCCGTCATTAAAGCCAAGGCCGAGGCCCTCCTGAAGCAGATTCAGGGAGGAGCCGATTTCGAGAAGCTGGCCAAAGAAAAATCCGAAGACCCGGGTTCCGCCGTGAACGGCGGTGAATTGGGCTGGATCACGAGGGGCCAGATGGTGCCCGAATTCGAGAAAGCTACATTCGCGCTGAAGGTCGGCGAAACCAGCGGACTAGTCAAGACGAACTACGGCTACCACATTATCCGCGTCGAAGCTCACGAGCAGGCTCATCTGCAGCCTTTCGACGACGTAAGGGCCCAGTTGACCGCCGAATTACAAAAACAGGCGGCGAGCCAGATGATGCAGACGCTGGCCGATAAAGCCATCGCCGGCCTTCGCCAAGATCCGACGCATCCGGAAAAGACGGCGGAGGCGGTTGGAGGAACCCTGGTTCACGTCGACAATGCGCAGGCGAACGAGCCAATTCCCGGCATCGGGCTTTCGAAAGAGCTGGTGGACGCGGTGAGTTCCCTTCACAAAGCCGAGGTCACGCTTGGTCCCGTTGTTTTGGCGGATGGACGCGCTTTGATCGCCGTCGTGACCGATCTGGTCCCGGCGCATCAGGGCACCCTCGACGAAGTGAAGACCGACGTTCGCAACAAGGCGGCCGCGGCAAAGCAACAGAAGGTCGTCCTGGCGAAGGCGGCCGAGCTTGCGGAGAAGGCCAAATCCATGGGCGGCGACCTTGAAAAGGCGGCGAAGTCCATGGGCCTTACCATCAAGACTTCGAACGATGTGTCGCGCTCGGATACCGTCGAGGGAGTCGGCACCGCCAGCAGTATCGCCGACATTTTCACGAAACCGATCGGCTCGATCATCGGACCAACCTCGGTAGCGGGCGGCCAATTGGTCGCGAAGATTCTGACCAATACGCCGGCAAATCCCGCCGATCTGGCCGCGCAACGCCAAAAGATCATGGACGATCTGCACCAGCAGAAAACGCGCGAGCGGGCCACGTTCTTTCAGCAGGGTCTGCGCGACAGTCTTATCGCCAGCGGCAAGCTGAAAGTGCATCAGGACGTTATCGACCGTATTCTGGCCAGTTATCGGCAGCGCAGCTAGTTCGGCCCGTCAAGACCGAACATGCAGCCTGTCCTCGATTTCCTGAAGTCGCTCTATAACGCCCAGCGTCTGCTGGAACTGGTCGGGACGCTGCTATCCAGTCCGGTCGGTCTGGCTGGCCTGGTTGGTATCGTTTTTGCGGAAACGGGTCTGCTCGCGGGTTTCTTCCTGCCGGGCGACTCGCTCCTGTTTAGCGTTGGCGTCGCAAGTGGCGCCGCCGGGATCAATGTCTTTCTTGTATGCGCCTTGTTGATGGCCGCGGCGATAGCGGGCGACAACCTGGGGTATTTCCTCGGCTATCAAACCGGACCGAGGATCTTCAACCGCCCGAAATCCCGTTTCTTTCACCCCGATCAGGTCCGGCGTACTAAGTTGTTCTACGAGCGCTATGGTGCAAGAGCCATCATGTACGCCAGGTTCATCCCGGTCATCCGCAGTTGTACGCCGTTCATCGCGGGCGTTGCGAGAATGCCGTACCTGAAGTTCCTGACCTTCAGCCTGCTGGGTGGAATATTGTGGATCGCGACGATCACCACGCTGGGTTGCCAGCTGGGCCAGGTGGAGTTGGTGCGGAGGAACTTTGAAAAGGTTGTTCTGGGCATCATTCTGCTGTCGCTGTCGCCAGTCGTCTGGGAAGGCCTCAAAGCCCGCCGCGGGAAATAAGCGCTGACCCTGTTTTAATGGTCATCCCGCCATCAACCCAATTACTGCCTGGCCCCCCGGCGTAAACAGGGGGAGGCCTAACCTCGGCTTTCGTGAACAATCCCGGATTAAATTGCCCGAAAACCAGGTAAACTACTTGCATACATAGGACCGGAAAAACATGTTAAGCTGTGAAAATCAAGTTCTTGGCGAGGTCACCGGAGGCATAATGCAATCCAAATTCATATCTGTTCCGACATTTCTTCTTATGACTTGCTCGTTGGGCTGGACTCAGCCGGCCCGGCGCCTCGCCATCGTGCCGGCGCACGGTGCCGCTGGTCGTCCCCCGGCCTACGTCCACGCGGATAACCAGATCACCGATGGGCTGACTGCGAAGCTGGCCGGGCAGTCGGCGTTCACGCTGGTCGACCGGGCAAGCGTCGACAAAATCCTGCAGGAGCAGAATTTCCAGAACAGCGACCGGTCGTCGTCGGATACAGCAGCGCGGATTGGAAAGCTGCTGGGTGTGGCGCAAATTGTGCTCGTGAATGTGTATGACTTCAACTATTCGACGAACCAGGTAAAATCGGGCAGTTCAACACGCACCAACGGGACAATAACCGCCCGTGTCACGGCGAAAATGATCGATGTGGAAACGGCGGTCATCGTCATGGAGCCGGCCTCAAAGTTCCAGGAAACTGTGCTGGTCTCGGAAGTGTCCACGTCGCGACCCCTTTCCTTCGGAACAATTCAGATTCCCGCGAAATCGAAGTCGAGCGGTGGCGATCCAAAGGTAATCGAGGACAATGAAATAGCGAAGGCGATCGACGCAATCACCGGCGATCTGGCCGCCCAGTTGACGGCGTCCGTGACGAACTTGCCGAAACCGAAGGCGGAATCTCCCGTGGTTGCGGGAATCGTCAACGGCAGCGTATACATTACGGGTTCGATGGCCGGCATCGCGGCGGGCACGAAGTTCCAGGTTACTCGCCAGGTAAGCATCGGACTGGACGATCCCAAGACGGGCAAGCCCATCGTGCAAAAGCAGAAGGTGTGCGTGCTGACCGTGGCTACAGTGGGCGACGACAACGCCTCGGGTTCATGCGAGGGTGGGCTTCCGCAGCGTAACGACGTGGCTGAACCGATGTAGCGGGAATCGGCTCGCCGCCACCCGTACCGTTCAGAAAAACAGGAACGAGCCGAAGGCAGCGCCAAAAACAAAGCTGGATAACATCTGCGCCTAGCGGTCGGCGGCACGCTCGTTCAGGTCCTGCCTGCGCTCCATGTCGTGTTTCTGTTCGTCGGCTCTTCGGGTGTAAATCGCGGCATAGGCCGGATCGCGATTCGTTCCCTGGCCGACCGTGTACATTTCGGCAACCGTTCGTTGGGCCGCATAGTTTCCCTGGTCCGCAGCCTTGCGGAGCCAGATAAGCGCCTGTGTGTAATCCTGCGGAATGGTTGCGCGGCCCTGGTAGTATAAGAGGCCCACCGCCATTTGCGCTGTGGCATCCCCGGAAGCTGCCGCAACGGTGTAGCAATCGAGCGAATCCCGCTCGCGATGGAACATCAGGGCGATCTGCCCGAGGTGGCGCGCCTCCGCAATATCCGCGTTCGCATGCGCCGCGGCGCAGTCGGTCTCCGGAACGGTGGCCGTCCACCGGCCGGTCGATCCGCCGGGGTGGCCCGGCGTGCTCCAGATAATCGTGCCGGAATAGTGGTCGCCATGTAGCGATCCCGCGTAGGTTGCCGAGACCGCATCCGTCGTATCGGCGCGGCGAATCAGGATATCGTCGGGACCCGAACGGATCACCGTAAGCCTTGCCTTGACGGGGTTTTTTGCAAACCAGGTTCCCTCTCCCTCGGAGCCATGGATAGTCCAGGCCCCGTTGCAGGGTTTATTGTCTTCGCAGACGAGGAGTTCGGATGGCAAAGAATTTCGCGGACTGTCCGGCACGCCGGGATTCTGCCGCTCAGCAGCCGGCTGATCCTGGAGTAAGGCGGAAAACACTCCGTTAGCTGGGTAATCGGCACGGCCCAGCCAGGACCAGCGAACGCTACCGCTAATCTGGACACCATGAAGAGTTCCGGCATAAAGAGCCGTAAGGCCCGCCGTGGGACCGGATATGTCCGTCCGACCTACGACAATCGAATTACCGTCGAGCTTCTCTATTCTGAGACGGGAACCTGCGGAGTTACCCGGGGAACCAGCCGTTCCTTCTGTGCCATTGAAAGTCCACACAATGTCGTGTTGGGCGTCGGGCCGGTTACACGTGTCGTCGCGGGACTCGCAAACAAGAATGCGGCTGAATGACAGAGCCTGCGCATGGAGTTGTACGGGCAGGGCGATCGCCAGGAGCAGTATGACAGGAACCGCCAAAAGTTTTGCGAGAGAGCGTCGCGGCATTTTGAACCTCCCTTCGGAAGGACGTGAACCCGCACGTCGCCTTCAGACGAAAGAGCCTTCCGTATGGATTTAGTATAACGGGGTTTATATCCCGGCAGAGGGGCNNTCCGACGCCGTCCCGTTGGCCACGCAAAACACGCCGCCCGCCCTGGCTCCGCACTTGGACCTTCCTGAGTTAGAAGCAGCAAGCATTAATCTGAATTTGTCCGGGGCGACAGAGCACATCGGCGAGGTCCTGCCGAGCGGCGTGTTCTTCGCGGAAAACGTCACTATGAACAACATGATCCAGCTTGCCTGGAGCGTACGGGCGAACGCCGTCATCGGCGGTCCCGATTGGTTCGCCCCGGATCACTTCGATATCGACGGCAAAGTGCCGCCCAATACGCCTGACGATGCCGTCAGGCTCATGTTGCAAAGGTATCTCGCATCAGTCTTCAAGCTTGCGGTGCAACTGGAACAAAGGCCTCGGGATGTCTTCACTCTGTCTGTGTCGGACGGAGGGCCGAGGCTACAGAAGGCTTCCACGCCGGGCGAAGCGGACTCGGACTGTGCGATCTCACCCGATAGTGGCAAGCATCGGGCCGTTTGCACGAACATCACCATGGTCGGCCTTCCTGAACGCCTTCCGGAACTTGCACCGGGTTATATTGATCGCCCCGTCGTCGACCGGACTGGCATCCTCGGAACCTGGAATCTGGGGCTGGAGTGAGTCGGCGTTGCGGGAACCGCCGCCGGCGGACTCCACATGTTCGATGCAATCCAGAAAGAGCTCGGCCTGAGGCTCGAGCGACGAAGCGTGCCCCTGCCAGTGGTCGTCGTCGACCACGAGGCGCTGTGAAACAGCAAACCCAGACACAGCAGCCAGCACTTCACAGAAGTAGGCACTCGGCGGTTGTGGTCCTAAATCCCCTCGCCCGCCCCAAGTTGTTCTTCACGCCCAACCAGCACGCCGCGACGCTCCAGCAAACTCAGCGCTTCGTTCGGAGCCAGGCGGCCCGCATCGATCGCGTTCGCCGGCGCGACGCCGGTCACGATCACGATCAGCCCCGCGGCTTTCGCCAGTTTCAAAGTCTCCAGATCGGCCGACTCCACCACCGCTACCGCAGAGCCGCGGTCGAACAACTCCCGTTCGAGCAGCACCGCCGATTCGTGGTCTTCCACCGACACGATTGCCGACCGATGGCCGAACCGCGCCGTTCGGTCGGATTCGAGCACCAGCCCTCGCGTCTCCTCCTTGCCCTCAATGTCGATAATCATGCCCGCGGCAAGCGTTTCGTTCGACACCGGGTCGATTACGATGAAGCCGCCTGTCACGCGATTCCGTGCGTAGGGATCGAAGAAAAGGGGATGGTGCGTCTCAACAGAAATCTCGCCAATCTCGTTGAGTTCGAGCCGCGCCGCGCCAATGCGTTCGAGCGAGTTCACGTCCACCCGAAAGTTGACGCCGCGGATCACGCCACGCACCTGATGCGACGTGTGCTTAATGAAGTAGCTGCGGCCCGGTTCGAGAGGCTGCGCGTTCATCCAGACGCAGTGCGCGCGGAAACGGCGTCCCACGTGCGGTAAGGCGGAAACAGGCACCAGCAGATCGCCCCGGCTGATGTCGATTTCGTCGGCAAGGCAAAGCGCGACCGATTGCGGTGCGAAGGCGGATTTCAGATCGCCATCGTAGGTCACGATGCGCGTGATGCGGGAGCGGCGGCGCGCGGGCAGGGCCATCACCTCGTCGCCCTGGCGGAACACGCCGGAAGCAATCTGGCCGGCATAACCGCGGAAGTCGAGGTTTGGGCGCAGGACGTACTGCACGGGGAAACGCGCGGGCAGTTCGGCAAGCCCTTCGATTACGGGGACGGTTTCGAGGAAGTCCAGCAGCGCCGGGCCACTGTACCAGGGCGTGTTCGCGCTCTTTTCGACGACGTTATCGCCGTCGCGCGCGCTGATGGGAATGAACAGCGCGGCAGGCGCGCCAATACGCGAAAGGAAGCTGGTGAACTCGGTGACGATGCCATCGTAAACGGCTCTGTCGAAGCCGACCAGATCCATCTTATTGATGGCGACGACGAAGTGTTTAATGCCCAGCAGATTCGCGATAAAGGCGTGGCGGCGCGATTGCGGGAGCACGCCGTTGCGCGCGTCGATCAGGATGACGGCGAGATCGGCGGTGGATGCGCCGGTCGCCATGTTGCGGGTGTATTGTTCGTGGCCGGGCGTATCGGCGATGATGAATTTGCGTTTCGGCGTGGAGAAGTAACGATAGGCCACATCGATCGTAATGCCCTGTTCGCGTTCGGCGCGCAGGCCGTCGGTGAGCAGCGCAAGGTCGATGACGCCGCCGCTTGAATTGGCGGATGCCTTCACGACGCTCGCCAGTTGGTCTTCGTAAACGCCTTTCGAGTCGTAGAGCAGGCGGCCGATAAGAGTGCTCTTGCCGTCGTCGACGCTGCCGGCGGTAGAGAAGCGGAGGAGGCTCATGAGTTCAGAAATAACCCTCGCGCTTCTTGATCTCCATCGAGCCTTCCTGGTCGTGATCGATCACGCGGTTTTCGCGCTCCGAGCGGCGGACCAGCTTCATTTCGTCGATGATCTTTTCAATCGTGTCGGCTTCGGAACGGATAGCGCCGGTGCACGGGCTGCAGCCGAGCGAGCGCATGCGGCACATCACCATTTCGGGCTTCTCGCCGGGCAGCAGCATGAAATCCTGCTCCGTGGAAACGAGCGAATGGCCGCGCACCACCATTGCCCGCGGTTTCGCGTAATACATGGGTACGATAGGAATGTTTTCGCGCGCGATATACTGCCAGACGTCGAGTTCGGTCCAGTTGGAAAGCGGGAAAACGCGGATGTGCTGGCCTTTATCGACACGCGAATTATAGACGTTCCAGAGTTCGGGGCGCTGATTCTTGGGGTCCCATTGGCCGAATTCGTCGCGGAAAGAGTAGACTCGCTCCTTGGCGCGGCTCTTCTCTTCGTCCCTTCGCGCGCCGCCGAAAGCGGCATCGTAACCGCCCTCCGCCAAGCCATCCAGCAGTGCCCGGGTCTTCAGGAAGCCGCAGCATTTCTGCGTACCGATGCGCAGGGGATTGGCGCCGTCGTCGATGGCCTGCCAATTCGTTTTCACGATCAGTTTCGCGCCGATGGAGGCGCAGAATTGGTCGCGGAACTCGATCATTTCACGGAACTTGTAAGTCGTGTCGATATGCAGCAGCGGGAAAGGGATTTTGCCTGGAAAGAACGCCTTTTGGGCGAGCCGGACCATCACCGAGGAATCCTTGCCGATGGAGTACAGCATCACCGGGTTTTGGAATTCTGCCGCAACTTCGCGTATGATCTGAATGCTCTCGGCTTCGAGCAGGTCTAAATGGTCCACGGGGCTCTTACGGGATAAATCTCGGACTGAAATTACATCATACACTACCAACTTGATCGGAATTCAGGACAAGCCGGAACAGCGCCTCGTCAGGGAAAATAATACGCGAAGGACAACCCCGATGGGCCGTCTAAAGGGAGAAGAAGCGTAACCGAAGCCATGGTGCTGGAAGAATCCGACGAGGAACTGATCGAAAGCTGCCGGCGCGGCGAGTCCGAAGCCTTTCGGGCGCTGTTTGAGCGCCACAAGGACAAGGTCTATTCGATCGCCTTGCGTTACAGCGGAGATACGGCCACGGCGGAGGATATTGTGCAGGACACGTTCCTGAAATTGTTCGTCGGGCTGAAGGGCTTCCGAGGCGAGGCTAGCTTCAGTTCCTGGCTGTATCGCCTGGTTGTCAACAGCTGCCTCGATCGGAAGCGGAAGTCCAGGCGGCTCAGGCCTTTGCTGGACGAGGCTCTCGCCATGGTTCGTTCGCCGGAAACCGGAGCCTTCGACGAAATGCTTCGAGCCGAACTTAGCGGCCATCTGCAAACCGTCGTGGCGAGCCTCTCGGACGAGCAACGGGTGCTGTTGGTGCTTCGCTACACGCAGTCGCTTTCTTACGACGAAATCGCGGAGATTCTGGGGACTTCAAATGGAACTATTGCTTCGCGGCTGAATCGCCTCCACCGCACGCTGGCGCGGCGTCTTTCGCGATTCCGAAAGGATGGCAAACGTGGCTGACGCATTCAGGGACGGTCGAGACGTTTCGTGGCTGGAAACGGAACTGGCAAGGCAGCTGTGCCCTGTCGCCGCGCCGGATTCGCTGTGGCGGCGGATCCATGAGCAGCGGCGACCGCTACGCGTCAGGCCAAATCCGTGGAGGGTTTGGTCGATTGCGGCGGCTGCGGGGTTATTGTTGCTGGCCGGCATGGTCTGGCGCCTCGGCGCGATGCGTGAAACGTCAAACGGCCTCGAAGCGCTGGCGGAACGCGAATTGCGCGGCATGGAGAGCGGTACCGGAAGGGTGGATTTTCGATCCGGCGACCCGCGGGAAATCCGGGAATGGGTGCGGGCGAAGCTCGGAGTCGACGTGCGGCTGGATCGTGCCGCATCCGGCGATAGGGCGACGCAGCTTGTCAGCGCAAGAATCGTTCCTTTCGGGAAGTATTCGGTTGCGGTGATCGCTTATCGCGTGGACGGCGACTATGCAGCGATGCTGGTGTCCGGCAGTCACACGGGGGTAGTTACCGGCGCGGGGCACGCCGGGCTCCGCGTGAGATCGGACGGGGAGGTGTTGGCGTATTCCTGGACCCGGGGCTCGAACGACTATGCGATCGCGTTCGGCGCTGCGAGCGATTCGCGTCGGCCTTGCCTGCTATGTCACGCCAGTCCGCCGGCATTGATGGCTTTCAGATAGGGGACTCGACTGATCCCGAATCCTATGAGGGAAAATCGGCTTCTCGTAGCTGTCGTAGTCGGCTTGTTCGCGGCGTTTGTCACGGCATTGTGGACGCCGCTTCACGACGTTATCGTCATCGTCAATGTCGGCGACGGCGCACCCGATTTCAGCGTGACCACCGATAGTGGCGCGCGGGTCACCGTCCGGGACTTCGGAGGCAAAGCCCTCCTGCTGAATTTCTGGGCGACCTGGTGCCGGCCCTGCGTTGAGGAGATTCCCTCTCTCAATGCACTCGCGCAGTCGCTGGCACCCCAGGGCCTTGTGGTTCTGGGTGTGAGTTCAGACACGGACGCAATGAGTTACACGAGGTTCGTCAGGCAGGCGGAGCTGCGATTCCCGACCGCGCGGGAACCAGACCGGGCGATTCAACTGAGGTACGGCACGATTCAGATCCCGGAAAGCTATCTGATCGATCGAAGCGGCAAAGTCCGGGCGAAATTCATATCGAACCAGAACTGGACGTCTCCGGAAATAGTTTCCCTCGCGCGTTCGCTTCTTTGAGGAGCGCACGGACTCGCCACGCCGCCCAGCCGACGCGCGTCGCCGCGTGCACGCTCCGATCCGCGTCACCGGAACCGGTAAAACGCGTAGATGAGCCGCACGCCCTTGATCAGCAGCGGCTCGTAGACATATCCGAGCAGATACGAAGAAATCAGGATGCCGATCATCATGCCAAAACCGCGCATCCGCATCCGCAACTTCAGGAGGCGTATCGCGCCTTGCGAATCCGTGAAGATTCCGAGGACACCAAAGCCGTCGAGCGGCGGGATAGGCAGCAGATTGAAGCAGCCGAGCAGAAGATTCAGCGAAAAGAAGACGCTGAGCAGAGTAGCCGCGCCGGTAGCAAAACCCGCCGACGCCGGTTCGACGATATTGGTAGTCGAGATAGCGCCGGGCAGGAAAGTCCCCGTCGCCAGGCCAATGCGCATAGTGATTCCCGAGACAATGGCGATGGCGAAATTCGCCGCGGGGCCAGCGAGAGACATCAGGCCGGCACGTTTGGGAAACCGAATCGACCACTCAGGGTTGTACGGCGCGCTGGCGTACCCGATGAGGCCAGTGCCGCTCAGGATGCCGACCAGGGGCAGAATCACCATACCGAACAATTCACGCCGCACATGCGGCAACGGGTTCAGCGACACCTGTCCGCCTTCGAAGGCCGTCGTGTCGCCGCCCCACTTCGCCACCAGTGCGTGCGCGGCTTCATGGCACGTGGTAGAGAGCAGGAAGACGACGTATTCGAGGAATCCGAACGCCAGGAATTTTTGGTCCATTGAGTAGGGTCAGTATAGCGAATGTGGCAAGGCCATGCCGCATGGTTTGCCCGAAAAGGCGCTGAGTACTGTCACGCAACCGCACCGAAAGTCGCCCTTTCGCGCATTCCCGTTTCTGGTCCAACGGGCTAAACCCTTGACTTCCATCGGGGAATGCACTGGTCCATGACTTGCATGTATCCTCACGAGGCATGGGAGGTATAGGAATATGCTGCTGGAACTCGAAGCGCGTAAGACAAAACAATTGCCGCGCGGACTCATGCTGGCGAACGTGTTCCGCGCGCCAGGCAGATTCGGTCTTGAGGAAAAAACGATTCCGCAGGCAGGCCCTGGCCAGGCCGTGATTCAGATCCGTCTGACTACCATCTGCGGCACGGATATTCATATCGTCCGGGGTGAATATCCGGTGCGGGAAGGCCTGACGATCGGACATGAGGCGGTGGGCGTGCTGCATCAGGTCGGCATCGGGGTTGAAGGCTACGAAATCGGTCAGCGCGTGATGACGGGCGCCATTACGCCCTGCGGACAGTGCGAGCCGTGCCTTGGGGGCGACGGGTCGCAATGCGGCGGCGCGCTGGGCGGTTGGCAGTTGGGGAACACAATCGACGGAACCCAGGCGGAGTACGTCCTGATTCCACATGCACAGGCCAACCTGACGCGAATCCCGGACGGGCTTTCCGACGAGCAAGTGCTGCTTCTGGCGGACATCGCGTCAACCGGATTCGCCGCCGCGGAACGGGGAAACATACGGCTGGGCGACACGGTGGCGGTGTTTGCGCAGGGGCCGATCGGACTTTGTGCGACGATCGGGGCGCGGTTGCTGGGCGCGTCGGAAATCATCGTGGTCGATCCCGACAGAAACCGTCTGAAGATATCGAAACAGTTTGGCGCGACCGTCGCACTCGAGTCAGGTCCGGACGTGACGGAACGAGTCCGCGAACTGACGCGTGGCCGGGGCGTCGATACGGCGATCGAGGCGCTCGGTTTGCAGGAAACGTTTGAAAACGCGCTTCGGGTGCTGCGCCCGGGCGGGACGTTGTCGAGCGTCGGCGTTTATTCCGGACATCTGAAAGTGCCGCTGGAGGCTTTTGGCGCGGGACTGGCGGATCGCAACATCGTGACCACCCTTTGCCCGGGCGGCAAGGAAAGAATGCGGCGGCTGATGCGACTGGTGGAAGCGAACCGGATCGATCTGACCCCGCTGATCACACACATGTTTTCGCTGGAGGATATCGGGCAGGCATACGAATTGTTCGGGTCGCGGCACAACGGTGTGTTGAAAATCGCAATTCGCGTGTCCTGAGTGTTGTCAGTCGCACAAAGCGGGAGGTATTTTATGTCAAACGTTGTGGTGCATCAGGCGGAGAGCGGTAAGGCGGCTGTGCCGAATCCGTTTTTCGCCAAAGTGGAAGAAGCGTTGGAAGCGGTTCGGCGGCGGGCGTATGAGTTGTTCCGGAAGCGCGGCGGAGAGCCGGGCAGAGAACTGGACGACTGGCTGGAAGCGGAGAGAGATCTGTTCCTGATTCCCGAAGCGGAGATCGCGGAGAACGAAAAATCGTTCAGCGTGACCATTGCGGCTCCGGGTTTTGAAGCGGCGGATATCCAGGTAATCGCCCTGCCACGCGAGTTGCTGGTGGAGGCGAAGAAAGAGACGACGGATGCCAACGGCTGCGAGTCGAAATGCTTATACCGGAGGTTTGAGTTCACGTCCCCGATCGAGTGCGGCAATGTAACCGCGAGGCTGGATAAGGAGAAACTGGTCATCGACGCTCCGAAGAAGATGATCTACACGATCCCGGTTCGCTCGGCTGCGGCGTGAACGCCCCGGGCAATGGCACTTTTCATCACTACGCAGCCTTGACACCGGGGCCGACGTGTGACAACATCCGGCTGTGCGAGGTAACTTCCGGGGTCGTGTTTCGCCGGCGCACAGGCGAACACCGATCGGTTGCCTGCGCGGTTTAATCTCCGGACGTGGCTTTCATAGTCGGGAGTATTTATGCCAAGAGTAAAAGTGTACAAATTCGGCGACGCGAACGAGTGGTCCGCCAGCACTGTTTTCGGCAGGGCCGAGGAAGTGCGGGACGCCGTTCGGCGGCGGGCTTTTGAATTATTTGAAGAAAGGGGCGGCGTAGCGGGTGGCGACCTGGACGACTGGTTTCAGGCCGAGAAGGAGGTATTGTTCGCTCCGCACGCCGAAGTGAACGAAGCCGAGGCCGCGTATCACATCGCGGTTTGCGCCCCCGGCTTTGAAGCCGGCGACATTGATGTTATCGCCCTGCCGCATGAATTAGTGGTGGAAGGAAAGACGGAATGCCGGATGGAGCCCCGTCGAGGCAACATGCGAGCGGGAGGCGTGGAATGCCGCAAACTTTTACGGCGTTTCGATCTGACCACACCGGTTGAGATTAGCGCGGTAACGGCGCGGATCGATGAGGGGATTCTTACGATTGAGGCCCCCAAGGTTGCGGCATCCTTTGAAGAATCGCCGAAAAGAGATGGCAAGCGGGTTAAGGTCCGGACTGCCGCCGCGTGAGTCTGCGCGCTCAGGTCACGGCCATATTGCGGCGCGGTTGCCGGGGAATTTTTCGGAGCCGCGCCGCTTTTTTGCGCCGTGCGACGGACGGCGGGGTGACTGGTTTGATTCGTTGCGATGGTGCGGATGAGAGGACTTGAACCTCCACCCTCTCTCGAGGACCAGATCCTAAGTCTGGCGCGTCTGCCAATTTCGCCACATCCGCTTGTGGTCCCGACGCTGCGATTATAGCAGCGGGGCGGAACGGGATTGATATGAAAGGGTGTGCGACATGAAAGTGACCGGAATGCGTTTTTCCTTTTTTGTTTCCCAAATATAGCGTATATATACGCTGCATCAGGAGTTCCCATCATGAACGTGCGTGAAGGAAATCCTGAGGAGGCGGAGAAGATTCTCCCGATGCCGTCGACACGGAGCGTTGCCTGATCGGAGATGGAAGGATTCTGGCCGATTGAATCAGGCATATGGCGGCGCTCCGCGCGCAGCAACAAGCATGGAGCGATGCCGAGTCGCTATATCTCGAGGCGACAGGGATCTACGAACGCAAACCTGGCCCGCAACTCACCGATATCGCTTCGGCATTGCGCGCATTTGCGGACGTGCTGAAACGCGAGGGCGCGGCGAGACGGAGGGTGAAGGACATAGAAACCCGCGCGCGCCTGATCGAGACATTGGCCGTAAAGCCGTCGCGGCATCCTTCGCAGTCGTCTCTGAAGTGACCTCAGTTGTAATTAGCCGAGAGCGGGAGGAAGGCCTGCCGGAAATACCTGCACGCCGTGTCGGCGTCGAATCAATTGCCGTTGAAATGACGATCCAGAAACGCCAGATACTGTTCCCAGTCGAACGGCTTCACGTCGTGCCCGCCGGTTCGCACGTGATAGGCGATATCTCCGCCGACCGGCTGGTTCACCGCGGGCCACTTGTCCGGCAACTGCCCTTTACCGCCCAATAGCTTGTAAACCGGTTCAGCCGCCTTCGCACCCGCAAACTCGCCTTCCGGATCGGCGTTCGCATCCTGCTCCGCACTGGCAATATAAACCGCGCGCGGCGCGATCAACGCGATCATCTCATGCTGATCGAACGGCAGCGTCGTATCGCGGTCGTTGTACTTGCGGAAATTCTCGTCGTACCAGTGCGGAAAAACCGTATTTAGCCGCGTAACATTCTCCCCGACCCCGCGATGGAACAGCTTGGCGCCGCCCGCCCCGGAATCGTCGCTGATCGCCGCCGCAAACCGTTCGTCGGTTGCGCCGGCCCAAAGCGCAGCTTTGCCCAGCCGCGACCAGCCGAATACCGCAACTCGCTTCGGGTCGATCGCGCGGTCGGTCACCAGGTAATCCATCGCCCGGCTGAACGCCCACGCCCACTCGCCGATCGTGCTGAAGTTATCGCCGCGCTTCTGCAACTCCGGGTAGAACNNACCGGCCATTGCCCCGCATTCACTCCCGGCACGCCTCGGTCGCCTCGCCATTTTGGACGCAACTCAGATCCGCAAATGAATTCTTTCCCGATTCCACCCTGTTTTTCGTAATGCGGACTCCCGGGTCCGCCGCGATCGCATGGTTCCCCCAGAAATTCATGCTGAGGATCGCCGGGACCCGCGCTTTCGCCCCTTTGGGAATGTAGAGCAGGAAATCGAATTTCGGGCCGTTCGGATCGCCCTTGAGGAGCACAGTGATTTGTTTCCGGATCGCCTTTCCGCCCAGCGCCTCCGTCCCCTTATCGAAAACGACGAACGACATTTGCTGCGATTTCGGCGGCGCGACGCCGTACATCTCGCGCGTAAACAATTCCAGCAACTCCGGCCGCCGCTTGTTCCGCCATTGTACGGCGGTCGTGACGCGAGTACCGTCCGCCATAATCAGCGGATCCGGGAGCGGAGCCGTCGACGTACCGCTCTGCGCTAAGGTCAGCATTGCGCCTATGAGGCAGATCGGAATCGTCAATAGAGGAAGTCTCGCCGTCATGGTTGGTCAGAGGAATCGTATCATGAGCCTGGGCTGATATTCTGGCTCGGAGGAGTAGAAACGATTACAAGAATGAATGCAAACAAAATCGCCCTGGTGACAGGCGCGGGCAGCGGGATTGGGCGGGCGGCGGCGCTGGCGCTGCAGGGAGCGGGTTATTCCGTCGTGCTGGCAGGAAGGCGTGAGTCGGAACTGGCGGCGACCGCGGCCAGGGCCACTCCGTCCGGCGGACCCACACTGGCCGTTCCCACCAACGTCAGCCAGCCCGAATCGGTGAAGGCTCTGTTCGCCCGGATTCACGAGACCTTCGGCCGTCTCGATGTCCTCTTCAACAACGCCGGCATCAATGTTCCGGCAATCCCGATGGATGAACTGACATACGACCAGTGGAGTTCCGTCGTCGGCGTGAACCTGACCGGTTCGTTCCTGTGCGCCCAGGAAGCCATGCGAATGATGAAGGCGCAGGACCCGAAAGGCGGCCGCATCATTAATAACGGATCGATCTCGGCCTACACGCCGCGCCCGAATTCGGCTCCGTACACCTGCACCAAACACGCGATTTCCGGCCTCACGAAATGCATAGCGCTCGATGGCAGGCCGTTCGATATCGCGTGCAGCCAGATAGACATCGGCAACGCGGCGACGGAACTGACCGAGCGCATGACGGCGGGCGTCCTCCAGGCCGATGGCACTCTCAAGCCCGAACCGCGCATGAACCTGAAACACGTGGCCGACGCCGTGGTGTTCATCGCGAACCTCCCGCTCGACGCCAATGTTTTATTCATGAATGTTATGGCGACGAAGATGCCGTTTGCAGGGCGAGGGTGAAGCGAAACCAAACGAACTTCGGATCGCGTTAAACTGGTGCCATGCCGTTCCTGATCGATGACGCCAATCTGCCGGCGACTTTGACGGCTCACCCGATGACGGATGAGGCGTTCGCGGCTTTTTGCGCGGAACACCCGGACCTGAATTTTGAGATGACAGCCGATGCGGAACTTATCGTTATGCCTCCTACCTATTCTGATACCGGTGTCGGCAATTTCGAAATTTCAGCGCAGTTGTGGGTCTGGGCGAAGAAGGATGGGCGCGGTTACGGCTGCGATTCCTCCGCCGGTTTCGTTCTTCCCAATGGCGCCCGCCGCTCCCCGGATGCATCCTGGACCCTGAAGAGCCGGGTGCGGCAACTCGGCGCGGCAAAACGAAAATCGTTCTGGCATCTCTGCCCCGATTTCGTGATCGAAGTCAGGTCCGACACCGACCGTTTGAAGCCCCTTCAAAGAAAGATGCGGGAGTATCTTGATCAGGGAGCGCAATTGGGTTGGATGATCGACCCGGAAAACAAGACCGTTGAAATCTACCGCAACACTGGCGGTGTCGAGCGGCGTGCGGGCGTTGACACTCTCGAAGGCGAAGGCCCGATGGCTGGTTTCGTCCTCGATCTGACCCGCGTGTGGGACCCGCTCGCGGAATAGGATCGTCACAACGAAGGGCATGTCGCGCCGCCGGCACGTGGCCATGTTCCCGGTAGAGCTATTTTGGGTAGAGCACCGCTCGCAGCGCCGCCCTGTCGCCCTCCGACAGGCCCGAATGCAGAGCGATATCGGTCCTCTTGTTCAATAACCGGCGATAGCGGTCGAAATACGCATCAATATCGCCTCCGTATTGAAAGCTGTACATGATGTCCGCGAAATTCGCCGTGTGGCGGAGGCCGAGCGCGTGGCCCGTCTCATGGACGAAGGTCAGGAAGATAATCGTGTCCCGAAGCAGCGGGTCCGAAACGCCGGTGGCATTCGCGCCAGGCAAAACGTAGATCTCCGCACCCTCCCTGCCATCGACTTCCACGGGCCGTGTCTCACCGTAGAGACTTGCGCCAGTCGCCCAGTGGACGGTTAGCCGGGCGTGTAGCGCACTCGGGCTTTTCTCGAAAACAATCTGGTTGCCGGACTCGCGCTGCCACGCTTCGAACGCCCAGCGCGCGAGTTCCGCATCGCCCTTGTTGCACCCGGAGTCGAGGGCCGCGCCGGCGCATTCGTCAACCCACCACGTCCACACGTCTGCCGCGTGAAGTCCGGATGCCAGGAGCAGCGCCAGAATCGCGAGTCGCACTGTCATGCCGGGATTGTAGCGCAAGTACTTGTCGCGGAAGGCGCCGACGAAAAGACAGTGTCATTCATGGTTATTACACGCTCAGCCCCGCACAAGCGGAATTTTGCCGCGTTCCGGAGGCTGCTCGCTTTACGTTTGGGCGTCATGATGCCGGCGGGTTCAGGCTCGCGCGGCTTGCAGTGAGCAAATCGCTGCAAGGGCGGGGCCTCGACGGGCAGCTCGTTTCAGCCGCATCCCGCCGGTACATGAAGCCTTCGCAAGAGGTGGGCGGCAAAGCGATGATGATCGATGCCAAGGACGAGAAGGTCGCGCGCTGGTATGCCTCATATGGAGCGGTCGCCCTGATCGATGCGCCACATTCCATGCTTCTGCCTTACAGCCTGCTCATCGCGGCGGTTCGCAAGGCAGGGAAAGAAGAAGAGGCTCGGAAGGCAAAGTGGAAAGTGAGTTGTGGTCAAGAGCTACGCCAATGTCCATCATGATTGATCCCGCGCAACGACTACAGGATGAATTCGCCCGTCTGGCCGACACGCACGGAGTTGACGCGGATGCAACCGGTCTGCCGGAAGCGCCAGTACGAACTCCTGACCGTTTGCGGCGGTACCGTTTTCGAGTGGCTACATCCATGGCCCGGAGATTTGTCCGCTGGCCGAATCCGCCGGGGCTGGCTTCCTTTTACAGTTCCGTTCCGCCCAACGACCGCGCCCTCAGATTTCTATCAGATTCTTCGATGTCGGCGTCAGGACTTCGCAGCCCGTTTCCGTTACCAGCACCGTATCTTCAATCCGGATCCCGCCCCACCCTTCGATATAGACGCCCGGCTCGATCGTGATCGCCATCCCCGGTTCGAGCTTCGTCTTGTCGCTCTTGCCGAGTCGGGGCGCTTCGTGGATTTCAAGGCCGAGGCCGTGGCCCGTCGAGTGAACGAATTCCTTTTCCAGCCCGCGTTGCTGCAGGATCTTTCGCGCGGCGCGATCCACCGACGCCGCGGTCGTGCCCGGCCGCACCGCCGCAATCGCCGCGAGTTGGGCTTCCAGCACGGCGTTGTAAGCGTTCTTATACACCGAGTCCGCGGGCCCTGTGTGAACCATGCGCGTCATGTCGCTGGCGTAGCCGTCTTTGAAAGCGCCCATGTCGATCAGAACCATGCCAGGGCCGATTTTCGCCGGACCGGGGTGAGCGTGAGGCAAGGCAGCGCGTTCTCCCGCCGCAACGATCGTGTCGAATGCCGGCCCATCGGCTCCCAGCTTGCGACTCTGGTAGTCGATTTCGGCGGCCAGCGCGGTCTCCGTCATGCCAGGCTTGAAGCGTTTCAGCGCTGATTCCAGAGCCTGTGAGTTGAGCGCCACAGCCGCACGGATGAGCGCGATTTCGCCCTCGTCCTTAACCATACGCAGTTTCGCGATCAGGCCTTCTTCGACCGGCTGCAGGCGCGACTTCGATGGCAGCGCCCTGGTCAGCCCCTCCATGCGCGCGACATTGATGTGATCGGGTTCGAAGCCAACGCGGGACACCCGCTTGCGACCTACTTCCTTCATCACCGATTTCGTCAGTGGACCTTTCGCGACCCGCACGGCGCAGTTGACCTGCTGCTTCGACTGCACGGTGTAACGCGGATCGGTAAACAGCACCGCAGGTCCGTCGCGATAAAGCAGGACGTTCGCGCTGCTGCCGGTAAAGCCGGTCAGATAGCGGACATTGTGGAGGCTCGTGACCAGCAACGCGTCCAGCTTCAACTCGCCAACCTGCTGCGCGAGGCGCTGGCGGCGAGTTTCTTCGATTGTCATGTTTTTGGCCTGGCTACGGCAGCAGAATCAGTTTGCCCGCCGTTTTCCTTCCTTCCAGATCGCGATGCGCGTCGGCCGCCTGAGCGAGCGGATACGTGCGGTCGATACGCAGTTTGAGTTTGCCTTCGGCGATCCAGCGCAGTACGTCGCCGGCGCGCCAAAGCAGTTCATCGCGCGTCGCGGCGTAGTGGGCGAGACTCGGCCGCGTGACGAACAGCGAGCCCTTCGGATTCAGTATGCCGAGGTCGAACGGCGGAACCACGCCGCTCGATTGTCCGAACAGCACCATCATGCCGCGCGGCCGAAGGACGTCGAGGCCTTTCATAAACGTGGTGGCGCCAACCGAGTCGTAAATCACGTCGACGCCGCGCCCGTTTGTCAGTCGTTTGGTCTCGGAGACGAAATCCTGCTTCGTGTACACGATCACGTCGTCGGCTCCGGCTTGTTTCGCGATGGCGGCCTTCTCGTCCGACCCGGCGGTGCCGATGACGGTGGCACCGAGCATCTTCGCCATTTGCACGATGAGGCCTCCCGCGCCGCCAGCTGCCGCGTGAACGAGCGCGATGTCGCTTCTCTTCAGCGGGAACGTCGAGTGAGTCAGATAGTGCGCCGTCATGCCCTGCAGCATGGCTGCCGCGGCTTTCTCGAAATCGAGACCTGCCGGCAACTTCACCAGCTGCGCGGCCGGCACAAGCGCGTATTCGCTGTACGATCCGCGCACCATGGCGTAGGCGACGCGGTCGCCAGGTTGCACGACGTCGACGCCCGGCCCGACCGATTCAACGACGCCCGAAGCCTCGCTGCCCGGGGTGAACGGCAGATCGACTTTATAGAGGCCGGTTCGGAAATAAACGTCGATAAAGTTGACGCCCGAGGCCGCAATGCGCACCAGTGCCTGTCCGGCCGCGGGAGTTGGAATCGGCGCATCCGCAATCTTCAGTTCCCCGGGACCGCCGGTTTGGGTAACCTGGATGAGTTTCATATTCGTTGCAGTTTCAGCCGGATCGCGCGGCGAAGGTGCACGGCGGCGGCATACAGAAGAAGGTATAGCACGCCGAACGGAAATATCAGAAGCCGTCCGAGCGTATGGAGCGCGCCGGCTCCGGAAAGACCGAGGCGGACCAGCACGAAATGACGCATCGCTTTTCTGTTCTTTCGGTTCAGCCAGAAGTAGTCGCCGTTTTCGTTGATGACGAAAAACTTCGCCGGAACGCGCAGCGCGAGCCACCACTTCCATTTGTTCATTATCGGCTCGGCGGCGCAGATCATTCCCGCATAGGCATAGTCGCGCGCGCGCAGTCCGCGCAAAAGTTGCCGCCGCAGTTCGGGTGTTCCGTAGTCGGCTACGCGAAAAACCCTATTGTTCTCGTTTGTTTCGAGGCCGGCGGGAAGCCCGGCGTAGCAGGTCACGAGGTCCATGGGCATGCCCTCGCCCCAGCCTGAGTTCAGGTGCGCGATTATGCCCTCGAGGATCGAGCGGGAGCCGCTCTCGATCAGGAGGATGCGAGTGCCGGTCGGTTGAGCCTGGCTGAGGATCCATCGCATCAGCGGCAAGCCTCGGGGCACAGATGGGGGACTTCGCGGTTTGCAGCTTCGGCCGTGGCGTTGCGTTCGACTTCAGCGCGCAAATCCGTTGTGGCGAGATGTGCGCGGAATCGCCCGCAGATGTTCGCCACCCCTGGCAGGGCCAGCAAACGAAAATCGGCCGGGAGTCGTGACATGCCTTTCCAAGATTTAGCACACGGTCACGGTGTGGATGGCTGGCCCGTTCTTGTGCCGGCGTGGCGAGGCCTGATTTGCCTGGGGATGAGGGGCAGGCCCAGGTTCACGGCGTCACGTTTTGTCGACCGAAAGAGAATCCCGCAGCAACTTGAAGGTTTCCGTGCGATCCGGCTGCAGCGAGAAAGCCCGCCAGATGCGGTGAACGCTGGCGCGGCTCAGTCCGCTCGCCTCCGCGAGCGATCTGGTCGACCAGTGGGGGGCGTGGTTCGGGGCCGATACCAGCGTCAGCCCCAGCACGCGGTCGACGTCGGCTTCACTCAGCTTGCGGGGCGTCCCCGGCCTTGGCTCGTCGAGCAGTCCGTCGAGGCGCTTCTCGATAAAGCGCTGCCGCCACTTGCCAACCGTTTGTATCGTAATGTGCAGTTCCGCCGCCGCTTCAGTATTTGACCGGCCGGCGGCACAAAGCAGAATCACTCGGGCCCGCAGCGCCAGCGCCTGCGGACATTTGGGCCGCCTGGTCCAGGCCTGAAGCGTTTCTCGTTCTTCCTCAGTCATTGTGAGAGCGGGGGTGGGGCGTCCGGCTTTCATGAGTCGATCCTCCGAAAAACTCGGTTGTGGGTTTGAAATAACGGCGGCACCGGACCCTCCCCCGGTGCCGCCGACATTTCCCTCCGGCCTCAGAACGTGATGCGGACTGAGATTTGGAACAGCCGCGGGAAGTTCGTCTGGCTTGTAATATCGCCAAACGTTCCCGGGCTGCTGATATTGGTCGACGGTGACGCAAACAGCACCGTGTTGGTCACGTTCAGGGATTCCGCGCGGAACTGAACGTGGTAGTGCTCCTTGAACGTGACTGTTTTGAAGATCGACGCGTCGATATTGAACAGCGATGGCGAGTACACATTCAGCCTGGGAGCAACGTTGCCGAACGTAAATGCCGGCGCCGCGGTGAAGGCATTGATATTCAGCCAGTCCGTGATCCTCGAATCGACGGATCCGGTGGTTTGCGCCGAGATGCCCGTCGCGTTCGGAAACTGGCCGCAGCCGTTGCATCCGGTATTCGCATTGGTTTGCGATACGCTCAGGGGAGTTCCGGAATGGATCAGCATTTGCGACTGGACCGACCAGCCGCCGAAGAACATATTCATGAAAGCGTTGCCGTTCTTCATGAACATCTGGCCCTTGCCGACCGGAATCTGATACGTCTCCGACATGGAGTAGCTGTTCGGCTGATCCGTGGATCCTCTCGTCCATCCCTGCGGGACGATGGGTGCGTCGTAGTTCTGCACTGCGGCGAGTCCCATGAGGCGGGACCAGGTATAGGTAAAGTTGAGAATCAACCCATACTTTGCCCGCCAGGTGCCTTTCCCGTAGAAGGCATAGTAGATGGACCGGCCCATCGCCGTGTTTAAGCCCACGGACGTGTATTCCGGATACTTTGTCAGCAGATTCGACTCTGAAAGCGTGGTGCTGGTGCCGAGCGCAGTGGTGTTGGGGGCGAATCCGTAAAAAGGATTCGCCACGACCTTGCTGAGGCCCGACGAGCCAAGCGAGAAATAACCAGGATTCAGCTGATTCAGGGGGACCGAATATACCTGATCGAGCGTATGGGAGCCGATGTAGCCGGTCTGGAGCGAGGTGTTTTTTGTGACCTGGCGCTGCGCGTCGAACGAAAACTGTTCCACATAACCGGCGGAACGGTTGCCTGGATCGGTAGCCGTGATGCCCGAACCAATGGCGGTCAGGGCGCCCAGCGTGTTGCCGGCGATCGGAGTCAGTCCGTTCGGATAGGGGTTCGTCAGACTGGCGGACGGCGTGTAGTTGTTGTTAGTCGAAGTGACAATGCTCGTAGACTGCGAGTAACCGGTAGCCTGCTGCGCCGAGAACGACTGCGGAATCCAGAAGATGCCGTAACCGCCGCGAAAGACAGTCTTCGGATTCATCGAGTAAGCGAAACCGAAACGCGGACCGGCTTTGATGCCGAGCGGATTACCGGCATGATTCGGGTTACCGTTCACACCAGCGAATCGCGCTTCGCCCATAAGCGTGAGGCTGGGAACGTCGGCCTGAAGCGGATTCACCACGTTCAGGTTGGCATCGATCAGATATTTATTGTTCACTTCCGCGGGATTACTTTCATGCTCTCCCCGGAAGCCGAAGTTCAGAGTCAGTTTCGGCGTGATGCGATAGTCGTCCTGAACGTAGAAACCATAGTAGTGGACGTAGTCGCGGAATTGCTGCCCCACCGTGATGCTGCCGCCCGACGGATAGCCCAGCAACATACTGGCCAGTCCGCCGCCGGTGCCCGTCACCGTCTTAGTCGGAGTCTGCGAGGTAAACCCGGAACTGAAGCTGAAGCTGCTCGGCCCTTCCGGGGTTTCCGACGCGTCCGCGATCAGGCGATATTCCATGCCTGCCTTCAGGCTGTGCTTGCCCATAAATTTGGAAAGCTCGGTATTCACG
This sequence comes from Bryobacterales bacterium, assembly GCA_003136575.1. Lineage (GTDB taxonomy): Bacteria > Acidobacteriota > Terriglobia > Bryobacterales > Bryobacteraceae > BOG-234. The sequence goes on from PLEX01000167.1 coordinate 66,909, forward strand.
CTTTGCGAATGGTAAACGGTCCAGCTGGCGGTGCCTCCGCCGTAGGAAGCGAACTCTCCTGTCGAGATACTGGGAAACGACGGGTATTGGGGCGTCAGCGCGTCGACCGCCGCGGGGAAACCAAGACTGGTGAGCCGAAATCCGTTGCTCTGCTGCGGGTCGAAATCCGGAAACCGGTTCTGGCCGAAGCGAACAGTCAGGACAGTGGTCGGGTTCAACGTGGCCACGGCATTTGCAGCCGTGCCATCCACGTGGCGATAGATGATGCTCTGATTGGGAGTCGCGATAGTCTGGAACCACTGGTTGGAAGGCTCGGTGCTCCCGTAGTGGATGTATGACGCTGATGCCTTGAGCCAGGGGAAGAATTCATGATCTATTTTGAAGGTGCCCTGATCGGCGCGGTCCTGGGTATTTACGGCGACCGTTTGGTTCGGCGCCCCGTAATACGAGGCCACCGACGTCGGCAGCGGATACCAGGAAGCCAGATTCAGGCCGATCGGGCTTAACCGGCTGGCGGGAATGATATTTCCGGCGAACGGAGTGCGGGCGCCGGTAGTAAGGTTAGTGGTCAGCGGGTCGTACATAATCTGTTGAGCGCCGCTTTTGGTAGTAGAAAGGCTCTGTGAGAAATTGCCTTCGCGTTCGAGCATGGTGGGAACCGATTCCACCGTAGTCGCCGCGTCGAACATGCGGTAGCCCTCGGTGGTAACGAAGAAGAACGTCTTGTTCTTTCCGTCGTAGATCTTCGGAATCCTTATCGGCCCGCCGAGTGAGTCGCCATAGTTTTTAAACGGCTGAGAAAGGATCGGGATGCCCGCCTGGTTGGAGAAGAACGTGTTGGCCAGCCAGTTGGTCTCACGGATTGTGCCGAACAGCGAACCGTGCATCCGGTTCTGGCCGGATCGAAGGGTAGCATTGAACGTTCCTCCGCCGGTGCGTCCCATCGATGCATCGTAGGTGTTCGCCTGGATCTTCATTTCCTGTACCGATTCCATGTCGGGAATAATCACCGCGCGGTTCGTGGAGTCGGTAATCGAGATGCCGTCCAGTGTGTAATTGTTTGCCCCCGAGGGACCACCCGCGATCGACATTGCCGCCTGTCCGCTCTGATCTTCCATGCGGTCGAACTTCGGGTTACCGGTCCAGACGACGCCTTCGCTCAGCCGCGCGAGAAGAAAAGGATCGCGGCCGAGGTTGGGCAGATCTTCCATCTTTTCGCGGTCGATGACCGAGCCGGTGGAAGCCTCCGAAGTGTCCAGCAGTTCCGCTTCGGCGGTAACGTTGATGGTCTCGGTGACCTGTCCGATATCCAGTCTCGCGTCCTGCGTGTTCGCGGTTTGAGTGACAATGACGATTCCCTTTTGCTCCAGCTTCTTGAAGCCTGGCGCTTCCACAACCAGCGTATACGTGCTCGGATTGAGGATCGGGAAGGAGTACTCTCCTTTGTCGTTCGTGATGGTGCTGCTCGAGACGGAGGTCCCGTCTTCAACTAAGGTGACCTTGGCAAGCGGAACGATCGCGTCTTTGGGGTCCGTGACTCGGCCTCTTAACGAGCCCTGGAAAGCCTGCCCCCACATCAGCGCGGAAAATGCCACAAAAATACAGACTGATCGCATAGTTAAATTTCCCCTGTTTGAGTTTTTTGGTCTGCAAGTGCGCCTGGGCGGGTTCCCGGTGCCCACAATGCACCAGGGAAACGTGAGAGCGGCAGGATGGATCGCCGGCGAAAGGCCGTTATTCAGCCAAGGCGTATCCGTCTCCGAATTAAAATTAATAATGTCCGGGGCTTGGTGAAGGGGAGCGCCGTGAACTTGCGGCACCAGAGAAAAACAGGGGCGGTATCATAGCCCGCTGCAAGAGAAACGGGGCGCTCTTCATGGCGACCCGGAATAACTTTGTCTAACTGCAATCCTACAGTCCGGCCCTGTGAGTGTCAAGTCAAAACGTAAATCCGCGTAAAAATTATTTGGATAGTTCAGATATGGAAATCATCGTGCCATTTGCACAAATAAGGAGAGGATTTGTCGTGAGAACGGCGCAAAGGGCGGGCAAGGCGGCACGGCGAGTGTGGCCGGTTCGGACGGCAGGAATGGCGGGGTGAGGCCGTGCGGAGGACGAAAGTTGAACGGACGGCCATGGTCGGAATGCCAGGCGATCTCCAATCAGAGCGGCCGGACGGGACCACCGTCGGGTTCGGCGGAAGCGGAAATGGACGGGCCTGCGGGGCGGTGAAGTCTGAGCACACCGGGAGGGTTACCGCCTGTCGTCGGCGCGGATCCGGCCTCTGTTTGAACGCGGCGAGGAGCGCCAAGTCCCCTCGAAGCCTGCTGCAAATCGGCCCAACTGTGTCACAGCGACACACTGCGGTCACACTGCGCCACGCCGCACCGCACACTCATCCAAAATTACTGATTTAAATCAATACTTTAGGTCTGGCGCGGACGGTGTCCGACTTGCTACTATGGTTGGCGAATCGTTTGAAGTAACTCCAACCTGCCCTCTGCTGCAATACGTAGGCGTTTGGGGTAACGGGACCCGGGTCATCCGCTTTCGGGAGTGGGTGGCTGGCAACATAAAAGGCTCGTTATCCCCCGCTTGGCGGTTGCAGCAGGAGGGGTTTTTCTCCCTCCTTTTGCCGGTCTGACCGATTTTGCCCTAATTCACGCTTCCCAGTCGATCGGTTCCACCCGCGGCACCAGAATCACGTAGCCGACGAACGAAATCAGCAGCATCACGGTGGCCGCAAGGAACGCGGAAGTGAAGCTGCCCGTCATCTTCACAACCCACCCGGTAAACCAGGGCGCAATGATGCCCGGTATATTGCCGAACAGGTTCTGCATGCCAGTCCACCGGCCCGACGCCCATGGCCCGGCCATTCGCTGCGTAGTCGCCCAGACGTTCGACGATTCAATGCCGATCGCCATGCTGGCGATGCAAATCAATAACAGCGACAGGTTCGAATCGGTCACCAGAGCGGCGGGGAGCATGATAGTCGCTCCCAGGACGCCCGTTCCAAGGAAGCTCTTCCGCACCCTGCTGGCGTCCCAGCCGCGCGCGATCAGCCGGTCGGAGAGCAATCCGCAGGTGAGTGTTGACGCCGCTGTGACCCACAGGGGAAGCGAACCGAATATCGCCACCTCGTGCTGCGAGTAATGGCGAGCCATCCGGAAGTAGCCGGGTATCCAGGTGAGGAGGAAATACCACGCGTAGTTGCCGCCGAACAGCCCCATGAACGTTCCCCACGCCTGGCGCTTGCGGCAGATCTCCAGCATGGTCGGCACGCGTCCGACAGCAGTGGGAATGAGGCGTTCGCCTTTGGGGACCATGATGAACCAAGGGATCATCCAGAGAAAACTTAGTCCGCCCATGGCGTAGAAGAACGATCGCCACCCGAATCGCTCCATCAGCAGACCGCCGGCCAGCAGGCTGAGCGCGGGTCCGATTTTGCTGCCGGCATCGATGGCAGCGTTGGCAAATCCTCTCTGTTGTTCGTGGTAGCTGCCAGCGAGGATTTTCGAATAAGCGGGATATGCCACGCTTTCGCCCGCGCCCAACAGGATCCGCAGCGCGATGAGCATTCCGAAACCCGATGCCGCGCCGGTGAAAAGAATGGCTGTCGTCCAAAGCATGAAGCCGACCGCGAGCACGCGGTTGACGTCAAACCGGTCCACCAACCATCCTGCCACCAGCATGAGGCCCGCGTAACCCGCGAAAAACGCGGAGTAAACGGTGCCGCGCTGTTCGGGGTCCAGGCCGAAATCCTGCTGGAGATACTTGTCCGCGGCGGAAAGGCTCCCCCTGTCGATGTAGTTGATCGTCACCGACAGGACGAGCAGTATGAGAATGACCCACTGCGCGCGCGTGAGAGGAGTCTTCGCGCGGCCAGGAATCGGGCTGGATGTGTACGCGATCGGACTCGCATTGGGATTCTGAGAAGACATGAAATGTGGGGCCTGGGTGGACGATAAGGGACTTTCACGAGCTTATCGCAAAAGCTCGCGGAGCGGGCGGTCGGTCGGCGGGTACGGCGGGACACCGGCCGTGGCTTCGGGCACGACGGCACGGGCGTGTCCGATTTGACACGAACCGCTTTGCAATTTTGATACCAACTAAATTAAAGTGCGTTGCGTCTAGCCATTCCCGCACTATAATACGGTTTAGATGCTTTCACCGAGACTGCAACTCAAGGTTGCGCAGAAGCAGATTCTGACGCCCGGACTTGTCCAGATGGTCACGGTTCTTCACCTTAACCGGTTGGAACTGAAGGAGATGATCAATCAGGAACTGGTCGACAACCCGGTACTCGAAGAAAGCCTGGAAGCCGATGACGAGATTTCACCGGAGGAACTCCAGCCGCTGCTTGAGGCGGAACGCTCGTCCGATCTTGCAGACAAGGATTTGCTCGAAGCGGCCGACATCCGAATCGAACCGGATTCCGCCGAACTCATCAACGCGACCAATTTCACCGATTCCGGGACGGAAACCGGCAGCGCGGCGGAACCGGCGGATGCAGCCAATGTTTCGACGACGGCCGACGCTGTCGACGTCACGGAAGCCAGTTCCACCGATCCTTTCGACGAAATCGACTTCGGCACCTTTTTCGAGGATTACCTGGACCCGGGCTACAAGAGTCCGGCCTCGGAATCGGTTGATAAGCCTTCCTTTGAGACATTTCTCTCACAACCGCAGACGCTGCCGGATTATCTCCGGTCGCAGCTCAGCATCGGCCTGTTGGACAATGAAACCCGCGATGCGGCCGAATCGATTATCGGCAATCTGGACGACGACGGCTATCTGACCGCCACGCTTGACGAGATGGCGAGTCAGGGAGGGCACCGCATCGAGGTGATGGAACCGGCGCTGAAAGCCGTGCAGTCGCTCGATCCCGCCGGCATCGCGGCGCGCGACCTGCGCGAGTGTCTTCTGCTACAGATCGAAAGCGGAAACGGCAAGGGAGGCGTCGCTTGGCAGATCGTTTCCGATCACATGCGCCTGCTGGAAACTCGCCAGTTCAAAGAACTGGCGAAGGTGCTGGGGCGTCCCCAGGAGCATATCGACATCGCCGTCGCCCGAATCCGGCATCTCGACCCGCGGCCCGGAACGCGCTTTTCGGGTTCGACCGCGCGCACCGTCGAGCCGGACGTCCACTTTATCCGCGACGGGGACGATTTCATCATCCAGATGAACGACGACGATCTGCCGCAACTGCGCCTCAACGCGCAGTATCGCAAAATGCTCGAGCGCGATAACGGCGCCACGAAGGACGTGCGCGACTACGTTCGCGATCGCTATTCTTCGGCGCTGATGCTGATCAAGAACATCGAACAGCGTAAACAGACGATTCTGAAGGTTTGCGAGTCGATACGGCGCCGGCAACTGGAGTTCCTGTTGCATGGTATCGACTATCTGCGCCCGATGATGATAAAGGATGTGGCGGAGGAAGTCGGCGTCCATCCCTCTACAGTGAGCCGCGCGGTGGCGAGTAAGTACGCCGACACGCCGCACGGCGTCTATGAGCTTCGTTATTTCTTTTCCGAAGCCGTGCAGGGGCCGCAGGGCGGCGACACCCCGCTGTTATTGTTGAAGCGGAAGGTCAGGAAGATGATCGACGACGAGGACCCGAAGCGTCCGCTGACGGACGATCAGATTACCGCGAAGCTCCAGGCGGAGGGTATCCAGGTAACCCGACGCACTGTGGCCAAGTACCGCGAAGATCTGAAGATTCCATCGACGCACCAACGCCGGGTCCGGGACTAGACAAATGAAAATCACTTACACTGGACGCCACATAGGCCTCGCTCCGTCGCAGACGACAGAACTGGAAGCGGAGTTCGCGAAGATCAAAAAGCTGCTGGATACCGCGAACGGCGAAGCGGAGGCCCGCGTGATCCTCAAACACGAGCACAACAAGAACCAGGCCGAGGTAGTGGTTGCCTGGCGACATCATGAGATTGCGGGTCAATCCGAGCACGACGATTTGTTTACGGCGGTACATGCGGCGGTCGGAAAAGTTCAGGCGCAGGCCGTCAAGCTGCGCGAAAAGAACAGAGACCTGAAGCGCGCGCCGGTACAATAGCGGCGCCAAACATTTCAGGAGCACCCGCAAAGCCGCGGTGACGCGGCAAGGTGGTTCGCAGGTTCCGCAAAAAGCGCACGGGCCGCGACGCGCGGCGTCCAAACAATTCGGGAACACCTGCAAGGCCGCGTGGCGCCGCCAGGTCGTGCGCGGCTTCCTGAGAAGATACACTACGATTAATGGTCAAGAAACGCGGCAAGCCCTCCGCTTCCGAACTTGTCATCATCACGGGGATGAGCGGGTCCGGAAAAGGCTCCATGCTGCGTGCGATGGAGGATCTCGGTTACTACGCGGTAGATAATCTGCCGGTGGAACTGATTCCGAAGTTTGCCGACCTTGTAAGAGATTCCACTTCAACGCGCCATGCCGCGCTGGTAGTGGACGTGCGAGAAGGGACGGGCCTGAAGAAGTTTCCCGCTATCTTCAGGAGCATCAAGAGCAGCGTCAAAGCGCGGCTGGTGTTTCTTGAAGCGGACGACGACACAATCGTTCACCGGTTCAGCGAAACGCGGCGTCCGCACCCTCTGGCCGCTGGCGAGAAAGCGATCGGGCAAAGCATCATCGAGGAGAGACGGTTGCTGGCGCCGATTCGCGCGCTGGCCGATCTGAGCATCAATACGTCGAAGTTCAACGTGCACGATCTGCGCGACTTCATCCGGCAGAAGTTTCAGGGAGAAGGCGACGAATCGCGGATTCTGATTTATCTGACCAGCTTCGGTTTCCGGCATGGCGTTCCTCCGGACTGCGATCTGGTTTTCGACGTGCGGTTCCTGCCGAATCCGAACTATATTCCGAAGTACAAGAAGCTGACCGGTAAGAATCCGGCGGTGGCGCGGTTCATCAGGTCGTTTCCGCAGACCGGCGAGTTCATCGGGAAGATTTCGGAACTGTTGACGTATTTGCTGCCTCATTATATTGCCGAGGGCAAGAGTTATCTGACGATCGGATTCGGATGCACCGGCGGACACCACCGGTCTGTGATGATTGCGGAGAGCATTCGGAAGAACCTGGCGGCGGCAGGGTATCAGACCAAGGTGACACACCGGGATCTGGCGAAGCCGGTATAGGTCGTGAACCACAAATATGCTTCCACACTGCGGCAAGACGGAGCGTCAGTGCTTCTGAGGTGGAACCCATGGAAACAAACCGAAGAACTATGCAGTTGGCAGCGATCGTCGTCGGCGGAATCCTGTTGACGGCGACCGCGCTCAGACCCCAGCCGCGTGCAGGTGGTCCGGGCTGGCAGTACTGTTCGGTCACTGCCGTTAACGATAATAACGCCCGAGCCGGACGGGCAGCCATTTGTTATTCGACCGAAAAGGGCTGCCGCGATGAGGAAATCACGTCGCGCGGGTGGGCCGATGCCGAGATGGCTGCCGCCGCCACTCTGGGGAATCAGGGATGGGAATTGATTTCGGCGACGCAGTCGGGGCAGGAGCATACCCTCTATTTCAAACGGCTGAAGGCGCTCGATAACCAGCATCCGCTGGGTAATTAGGCCTCGGCGCGCTGAGTAGCGAGGCGTCGGCTCAGATTGTTCCGGAACGGTACCCGGGTGGTGTCGCGGCGGGCGGCGACGATGCGCATGAGAGCCTGCCCCATGAAAAAATGGTGGTGAGCGGGTGGTCAAATATCGGGAAAATCGAAGCGGGCGACATTCCCGCAATCAGTTTCGGCAAGACCTGCATTCAGGTCAGCGTCAACGCTCAGGGTGGGCAAGGATGGACATACATCCCGATGTTCCGACGGCTGCGGCGCATGTCCGCGCGGTGTATGACCTCGGCATCAGCTACTTCGACTGCGCACGCGCCTACTGGGGCGGACGCTCTGAAGAGGCTTACGGCATTGGTCTCGACGGCGTGGGCAAGAATGTTTTTCTCACAACGAAGACCCTGAAGCGTCGACCAAAGAAGCGAAGAAGGATCTGGAAACATCGCTCTGCCCGCTGAAAAACGGATCATGTGAACTCTGACAAGCGCACTCGGTCGATACTCAGGACGATATCGACGCGATCCTGGGGCAGGGAGGGACGGTGGAGGCACTGGAAGCGGCGAAGAGAGTCGGGGAGTGCCGCTTCATCCGCTTCACTGCCATTTCGATCCGGGGGTTCACGCCGCGCTGCTGAAGGCCTACGAGTGGGATACCGTGATGATGCCTCTCAATGCGGCCGACCATGCTTATGTCAGCTTCGAAGAAACGGCGCTGCTCGTGGCGCTGGAACGCGGCGTCGCGGTCCGGGCGATTAAGATTTCCGGCAAAGCGTGTTCGTTGAGATCGCGAACGAATGCCTGCGTTACGCGCGTAGCCCGCCCGGCGTGCATGTTGCTGCTTGTGGCGCCGGCACTCAGGGGCAAATGGAAGACAACATCCGCAACGTTCTCAAGTCCGCGAGAATGACGACCGAAGAAATCGCGGATGTCCGACGAAGGGCATTGATCGGCGCGGGAGTCTATGGCGGCACGACACTGGAATACTGGAAGAAGAAGACTTGGGATCCGGGTTTCGGGTGCGGCTCCAGGCTTCGTAACGGCGACAATCGGAATAAAGGGGAACGAAAAATGGAAATCAAGAGAATCGGGACTCAGCCTTCGGTTAAAGGTCCGTCGGATTGGTTCACCGGAAGCGTGCGAATAGATCCGCTGTTTCAGACGCCCGATCCGGCACTGGTGCAGGGAGCAAGTGTGACGTTCGAAGCGGGCGCGCGCACGGCGTGGCATACTCACCCGCTGGGCCAAACGCTGATCGTTACCGCGGGTTGCGGATGGGCGCAGCGCGAGGGCGGCGCCATTGAGGAGATCCGGCCCGGCGATGTCGTCTGGTTCGCGCCGGGCGAGAAGCATTGGCACGGCGCCACGCCGGCTACAGCAATGACGCACATCGCGATCCAGGAAAAGCTCGGCGGCAAGGTTGTCGACTGGATGGAGCACGTCAGCGACGATCAATACCGGAAGGGATAGCGCCGCTTGACGCAGCCGGCGACACGCAACCCGATCCGGTTCGCGCCCCAAAACCGGCTGCTTTGCGCCGTGAATTTGAGCCGCCGCATCCGGCGGATTCACGTTCATGGCCGTTTTAATACGATTGAAATACGGCGAGCATCCTCACCGTGAGATACTGGTCAATTCTGCCCCCCCGCTATGCCGGAACAACAATCATTTGAAATCGTGAGCGCCCATAGTCCGGATTCCGACGACGCGTTCATGTTTTACGGACTGGCGACCAAAAAAATCCGTTCGTCGTTTGTGAATTTCAAACATGTCCTTTCGGATATTGAAACCCTGAACAAGAAGGCCCGCGAAGGCGTTTACGAGTTGAGCGCCATCTCATATCATGCGTATCCGTATATAGCCGACAAGTACTCGTTAATGGCGAGCGGATCGAGCGTGGGAGACGGCTACGGACCCATGGTGGTTACTACCCGCCCGATGGATCCGGCCGAGATCAAAGGAAAGCGGATCGCTATCCCCGGCACTCTCACAACGGCTTACTTAGCGCTGAAAATCTTCGAGCCCGATTTTGTGCCGGTAGTGGTACCCTTCGACCATATCCTCGACGCGGTTACCGACGGCGCCGCGGATGCGGGTCTGATCATTCACGAAGCGCAACTGACGTACAACAAGTCCGGTTTTCACCGCGTACTCGATATGGGCAAGTGGTGGAAAGAGACTTACGGACTTCCATTGCCCCTGGGTGCGAACGTTCTGTTGCGGTCGTTGCCGGATCGCGTGAAGACCGAATGCTGCCGTATGATGAGGGAAAGTATTCAGTACGCTTTGGATAATCATGCCGAGGCTCTCGAATATGCTCTGCAGTTCGCCCGTGACATGGAACCGCGACTGGCCGAGAAATTCGTCGGCATGTACGTGAATCACTATACGGTCGACGCCGGCGAAGAGATTCCGAAGGCGGTGAGGCTGCTGTTCGACAAAGGCTTCGAGGCTGGCCTGATCCCGAACAAAGTGGACGTCGAATTTATCCGGTAACCCACGCGGACGGTATTCGCGGCATAATCGTATCTGATGCGCCGTCCGATTTTCAGTTCCATCCTGTTCATCTGTTCGCTTGGCTGGTGCGGGCAACCCGCGCCCGCGCAATCGGGTTCCGCGGCGGGTCCGCAGCCGAAGGACGTTCGGATCGTGGCCAAAGACGGCCAGGCGGCGATCCCCAAACTCGCGCTTTATCTGAACAGTCCTTCGCTTGCAACGAGGATCGAAGTCGTGAAGCAGCTGACGGACCTGGGCGGCAAAGACTCTATCGACCCTCTGATCACAGCCACTCGCGATTCCGATCCGGAAATGCAGTTGCGCGCGACCGACGGGTTGGTGAATTTTTATCTGCCCGGTTATGTGCGGCAGGGTCCGGCGGCGTCGGTTTCCCGTGTCGGCGCTGCGATAAAAGCGAAACTCAGCGATACCAACGATCAGGTGATCGACGGGTTTGTGGTCGTTCGCCCGGACGTGATCCTGGCTATCGGTAAGCTTGCCAGCGGCGGAAACGGCATGGACGTAAAAGCCGGAGCTTGCCGCGCTATCGGCATTCTGCGCGGGCAGGCTGCGATTCCGGACCTCGTCGAAGCGCTGCACACGAAGGACAACACCGTGATGTACGAGGCGCTGGTCGCGATCCGCAAAATCGCCGATCCCGCGGCGGGGCCGAGGATCACCTATCTGTTGCGGGACCTGGACGATCGTATTCAATCTCTTGCCATCGAAACGGCGGGACTGCTTCAGGCGAGGGACGGGTTGCCGACGCTGCGCAGCATTGTGGCGAATCCTCGCGGCAGCAAGGCCGAACGCTCGGCGCTGGCGGCTATCGCATTGATGCCGGAGCCGTCCGACCGCGTGCTGTTCCAGCGATATCTGGGGTCGAAAGACGAACGCGTGCGTGCGGCGGCGGTTGAAGGGCTGGGCCGAATCGGCGACCCCGGGGATCACGCGACCATCGACAAGGTCTGGAAAGACGACGAAAAGATGCCACCGCGACTCGCTTCGGCGTTTGCGCTGACGTTGGCCGGCAATGTAGACCTGGCGGAAGCCTCCCCGTTTCGCTACCTGCTGAATGAATTGAATTCGGCGGCGTGGCGAGAAACGGCGTCGGCATACCTTATCGAAGCCGCGCGGCATCCCCCGGTACTGGCGGCGCTTTACCAGCCTCTTGAAACGGGGACGCGGGATGAAAGAATCCAGATCGCGAGAATACTGGCGGCGAGCGGCGATGCCGGCACAGTGCCGGAACTGGATAAGCTAAGCCGCGACTCCGATAACAACGTAGCGCAGGAAGGGCTGAAAGCTCTCAGGACACTCAGAGCGCGCCTCTGACGACGGGGGCGGAGGGCGTAGTACCCCAGCGCGGGCACAATGCTCGTGCCGTGCCGGGGCGACGCTTGCGCTATTTGGCCTTTTTCTGCTTCTGCTGACCGACGCGGACCTTGGTGTGGAGCGATTTCGCTTCCTGGAAAGCCTTGTGGTCGTGCCGGGCCACAACATCGGCGAGGTACGCGTCCACATTGACTTCTCTCGGCAGAACTGCCATTACGGAAAAATTATCGTTGCACGTGGTGCAGAACGGGCGAAAACGCTTTACATTCGGAATTGCCATGACAGATTCATGGTAGCAAACGCCCCGAAGTCAAGGCTGGGCCCGGCAACATCCGGGTCTGCGGATCGTTTGTTGCGTCGAACGGGTGCCGTTCCGATGAATCGCAGCCGGCATTGTGAACGGCTCCCGGCGATCCGTTACTATAAGACCAGCGGTGGCAAGCCGCGATATGAACACACCCATCCGCGTCCTCGTCGCGAAGCCAGGCCTCGACGGCCACGACCGCGGCGCCAAGGTAATCGCGAAGGCTCTTCGCGATGCGGGCATGGAAGTAATCTATACTGGTTTGCGACAGACCCCTGAGATGATTGTCAGCGCGGCCCTGCAGGAAGACGTGCAGGTCATCGGGCTATCAATGCTCTCCGGGGCGCACAACTCCGTAGTCCCCCGCGTAATGGAGTTGCTGCGGGAAAACGATATGACCGGCGTCAGGGTCATCGTGGGGGGCATCATTCCCGGCGACGACGCGCGGGATCTGGAGCGGCAGGGCGTGGCGAAGGTCTTTCAGCCCGGCGCGTCGCTCGAATCTATCGTAGCCGCCGTCCGCGAGGCCGTTCGCTCCGCGCCCGGCATGAATTGAATGGCAATCGCCGAACGCACCCAAATGCGCAAGGCGGGACAGGACGGCGTGAGCCGCCAAAGGTAAACATGGAAAAGCATCTGAAGATTGCGGTCTTCATCGACTTCGACAATATTGAAATAGGCGTCAAATCGACGCTGCAAAGGGAATTCGACGTCTCCGTCGTTCTCGAAGCTCTCAAGGAGCGCGGCGAAATCGTCACCAAGATCGCCTACGCGAACTGGGGGCGAATGGAAAACTCAACACGCCAGCTCTCCGAATACGCGGTGCAGATGGTGCAGCGCGACCCATCGCCCCGCGGCGATAAGAACGGCGCGGACATCAACCTTGCGCTCGACGCGCTCGAAATGGCGTTCACGCACGATCACATCAACGCGTTCACCATCGTCAGCGGCGACAGCGACTTCATCGCGCTGGTCAACAAGCTGAAACAGTACGATAAGACTGTTTTCGTGGTGGGCGGCAAGGCATTCACCAGCACAATTCTTCAGAAGAACTGTCACGAGTTCATCAGTTATGAATCGATGCTGGACGACAGCCGATCTTCGCGTTCTCACCGCGACAGCAATCGCGATAGCGGCGGACGCGATCGCCAGGAGCGGCCGAACAACACCGGCGGCGAGCGCTCGGTTCAACTGCCGGGAGAAAGCCGGCAAAGCCAGCAGAGAGAACCGAGAGAGCCGCGGGAACCAAGGGAACCACGGGAACCACGGGAACAGGGACAGCAGTCCCGGCGCCCCGCTCTCGATCTGCACCAGGCGATGCCGCTCGTGGAGCGCGCACTCCAGGTGCTCGAACGGCGCGAAGTGCGGCCGCAGTTGGGCTTGCTCAAATCGACGATGCTGCAGCTGGATTCCAGTTTCAGCGAACGCGCTTACGGCGCAGGCTCCTTCACAGACTTCATCGAGAGGCTCCGCAAGAACGACCTGATTCTGGTCACCGGCGGCGAAGGCCGCTATATGATTTCACGCAAGCGCGGGGGTACGCCGGAAAAGACGGTTCGTCCCGAAGAAGCGCTGCCGTTCCTCCGCGACGTGCTGGAGAATCATCGCCTCGAACTCGAGGACGGCGTCACCGCGACGGATCTGCAGCAGTGGGTTGCCGAGGAATCGCCCTCGTTCGACTGGAAGGCCTACGGCTTCCAGGAGTTCAGCGAATTTCTGAACTTTTCGCAGGATAAGACCGTCGTGCGGATCGTGCCGGATGAGACGCAGGGACTGCTCGTCTATCTCGGCGCGGAGTTTCATCCGCCGGCCGTGCCGGAACCGGAGCCTGTGCCGCTTCCCGATGAGACGGAAGAGGAAGAAGAGCCGCAGCCAATCGTTCCTGGCCAGCCGATGGCCGGTGAAGAGCGACCCAAGAAGGGAGCTCGAAAGACAAGCGGACGCGAAGTGGATGGCAACGTTGTAGCGCCGCCACGTCGCGCGCGGACTAAATCGGCCACACCGCGCAAGCGCAGGGCGCCCTCGGTTTAGCAACGGGGGGCGGACGGTGCAGCGCTCATGAGCCCGGCCGGCGACATTACCGTTATCCTCAAGCGTTGGGGCGACGACCGTGCGGCTGCGCTCGAAGCGCTGACGCCCATCGTCTATTCCGAGCTGCGAAAGCTCGCCGCATCGTATCTGCGGCGTGAGCGCCCGGACCACACTCTCCAGCCGACGGCGCTGATCAACGAAGCGTATCTGCGCCTCGTCCGTCAGGATGCCGCAAGCCTCGAAGACCGCTCTCATTTCTACGGGCTTGCGGCCCGTATGATGCGCCAGATTCTTGTGGACACGGCCAGGGCGAATCGCGCGCAGAAGCGCGGCTCCGGCGACAAGATTTCGTTCGACGAAAAGATTCAGGCCGCCACACCCGGCAAAGAAGCCTGGGACTTCATGGCACTGCACGAAGCGCTCGATAAGCTCGCCGAACACCACGGACGCACCGCACAGGTTGTCGAACTCCGCTATTTCGGCGGACTGCAACTGGAAGAAATCGCCGATAACGTCGCCACCTCGCTCGCCACCGTGAAGCGGGATTTGATCATGGGCGAAGCGTGGCTGCGGCGGGCTCTCGCCGGCGCGTGACACGCGCTGTCACTGCCTTTCCCCGAACGGGAGAGCGGAACCGGTTGCCTGCATCCGACGACCTTTGGTCGGTGCGACCGGGGGCGACCAGCGGGTTTCCCGAAATCTTCCGAAATAGTTGCACAGAGCCTGAGCCGTTTCACGGCCCGGTTGCGCTGGTATTGGGTGAACGCAGCGGGATCAACCCGCCGCGGACGCCCAAAAGGAGGGCAATATGACAACGACAAACTCTTTCCCCATTCAGACGATGACCGAAAGGGATGCTACCCGAACCCTGGCCGCAACCGCAACAATCGAATCTCAGCAACCCGCGAACCCCGGCGGCGAACTCACTCCGGAAGAAAGAAACAAACAACATCGCCGGAGCAGGTCTGGGTTATAACCACAACCAGAACTTGCCGGGAAACAAGGCGCCACAATCCGAACAGGAGCCCCGGCAGACGGAAGCTGCCGAACTCAGCGCGTCGGATGCCGAGGCTGTTGCGGGCGGCGGCATGACATTGAGTAATGGCACTGTCATCGTCATCAATCACAACCAGAGCCTGACCATCGCCGAACGCCGTCGTTCGTGACGAACGGCATCCGTGACGCCATCATGGGCGAATCGACAATTGGCGACAGCGCCGGATATGCGGGTGGTCCGGCGCCAGCGCCGTCTCGAACGCCCGCAGCGCTTCCGTCAGCAGCGCATCGGCCTCGTCCGCATCCGCAGCCGGCAGCAGGGACGCCAGATTCATGGCCGAGAGACCGGTATCGGGATGGTTCCGCCCGAGCAGCTTCACCTTGATTTCGTAAGACCTTCGCGCCCGTTCCGCCGCGCGGTCGGGATGGCCTTCGTTGTGCTCCACAAGCGCCAGATTGTGGAGCGTGGTGGCAGTCTCATAGTGCTCCGGCCCGAAGATTCGCTCATAAACGGCCAGCGCCCTTTCGTAGATGGGCCGCGATTCCGCGTAACGGCCCAGTCCGTCGAGCACCGCCGCGTACGCCACCGCGTCGGCCAGCACGGCCGGATCGTCCTCTCCCAAATGCCGCCGGCGGATTTCCCAGGCGCGTCGTGAAGGTTCCTCGGCGGTTGCAAAACGGCCGCGCGCGTGGTCCAGTCCGCCGACGTTATGCAGGATTGTGGCGGTGGTCATATCCCTCTCGGGAAGGTTTCCTATGCGCTCCGCGAAAGCCAGCGCGCGCCGGTATGCTTCCTCACCACGGTCGAACCAGCCGGCGAACTTGCAAAGCACGCCCAGGTTATTCCAGGCAGAGGCGGCGCGGTCCGGGAATTCGGGCATCGTTTCCGCGAGTTCGATCGCGAGGAGAAGCGGCGCGTCGGCCGCGGCATAATCCCCCTGCTGCCGCAATGCCGCGCCGAGCAAGCCGAGCGCGCGAAAGCGAATGACATCCCCGTACTTTCCCCCGTTCCCCGGAAGAAGAGGCTCGATGATGGCGAGCGACCGGCGGGCGCAGTCCACGGCCTTCGCATAATCGCCCCGCTGCTCGAACGCCGATCCCAGCGCGAACAGCCGATAGGCGGCCCGCGGTGAGGGCGGGGGCGCTTCGGCAAGGAAGCTTTCGAGCTCTTCGTCCGGATTGGCGGGCACGGAATCAGTCGTCAATTTGGCAGGGCCTCCAGTTGTCGGCCCACATACTCGTTCTGATCCGGAAACTCCTGCCACAGCTTTCGGACCGCGTCGGACCATTGCCGCGCCTGCGCTTCGTCGCCCGCGTTTCTGAAGTGCGCGGCCAACTCACCGCGCACCCGCGCCAGCGGAATCAGCGCGGTCAATTCGCCGCGATTGCCGGCGAACGTGCCCGAAGCCACGCCCTCAGCCTCGTTCAGCAACGCCAACTCGGCCGCTGGATCCCGCACCGCCGCGGCCGCCTCCGCCGCCGTGATCAGCATCAGCACCATGAACTGCCGATTCTCGGCGGCGTTCGGGTCGCGGGCGAAGGCTTTACGCTGCTCCGCGAGAGCTTGTTCGGCGGCGGCGCGCGCTTCAGGAAACCGCTTCGCGGCAAGTAACGCCTCCGCAAGTCTGCGAACAGCGCGGACGCGGCGCGAAGTCACCAAAAACGTTCCTTTGCCTTCACGGATGAGAGCATCGAAGATCCGCACGGATTCCCGCGCGCTTTCCACGGCCGCCGCGGGGTCGCTTTGCTTCAGCGGGTACGACAGGCGGTAAAGAGCGACCGCGAAACTGAATCGCGCCGAGGCGTCGTTGGGATCGCGGGCCGCCATCTGCCTCGCCGTCTCCAGATATTCACGCGAATACTTCAGACACTGCGCCGGATCGTTCAGATTTGGCTGAGTGTCGTCGTAATAGATCACCGACCGGATCTCGGCCAGCAGCGCGAGCATGTGATGAAACCTGGGGTTGGCCGGTTCCAGCGCGAGCAGTTCCGTGAGCAGCTTCTCATCCTCGCCGGATGCCGCAAGCGCCTCGTGCAGAAGCCCAACCGTGCTCGCGGCGGTGCCGATGCGTTCCTTCGCGCCCTGCGCAAGTACCAGGGTCTCGCGGTTCCGCGAACGGGCCAGCAGCCTCCCGGCGATCGCATCGCATTGCCGGTCATCGTCCAGTGTGGTGAGGCTGGAGGAGCCTTCCTCGTCGATATCCGCTATCTCGCACCAACCGTTCGCGAGCGCCCTTTGCAGGCCCTCGTCTTCCGGCTTTGCCCGCGCGGCTTCGGCAACGCGTTGCAGGCCCAGGCGACCGATTCGCGACGCCTCGTCGCGATTGCCTGTTCGTAACAGCAGGAAAGAAAAATCCAGATAGAACGTACCGAGCTGGGCACGATATGCCGGATCACGCGCCGCCACAGCCTCATGGATCGTCGCCGCCTTGCGATAGCTTGCGACAGCCCGATCCCCATGGCCAAGATTGGGCCGCGTGGGGTAGCCCTGCGCGTCCCCGACCTTCTGATACGCGGTCGCGAGTTCCTTCTGCAGATCCAGGTCTCCGCCCGCGCTCTTCGACAGGTTGTCCAGATATTCGAGCGCCGTCCGCACCATTTTTTCGCGCAGGGCGGTAGAGCCTTCCAGCTTCGCCAGATCGTCGTTGTAATCGAACACGAAACTGTGCGCCAGGCGGCGCACCTGGTCGAACCGCTGTCCGGCGATGCGCGCCTGCTGCAACGCCACCGCCGTTCCCGCCGCCACGGCCAGAAACACCGCTGTCCCCGCGCTCAGGGCCACTGCGTTGCGCCGAATGAACCGGCCCGCGCGGTAACCGAACGAATCCCTTCGCGCCAGCACCGGCCGATGCTCCAATGTGCGCCGCACGTCCTCGGCGAACTGTTCCACCGAAGCGTAACGCCGCGCCGGTTCCTTGCGCATCGCCATGAGCAGGATGTTGTCGATATCGCCCGAAACATTCGGCGGCGCGGGCTCGGTGAGGCACACCGCTTTGTGGATCTCCACCGGCGAAACCGTCGGTACGTCGTACGGGCGGCGTCCGGTGAGCATCTCATAGAGCAGCACGCCCAGCGAATAAACGTCGCAGGCCGTGGTGATCGGCTCGCCCTTTACCTGCTCCGGGCTGGCGTAATCCGGCGTGAGCGCCTGAAAGCCCGTCATGGTGCGCTGCGCGTCGGCGCCAAGCAGCTTGGCGATGCCGAAATCCAGCAGCTTCGGCGTGCCGTCTTTGGTGACGAGGATGTTCGCCGGCTTCAGGTCGCGATGAACTATCAGGTTGCGATGCGCGAAGGCCACCGCGCCGGCTATTTCAAGAAACAGTTCGAGCTTGCGGCGCAGCGGCCAGCCCTGAACAGCGGCAGTCAGGGGCAGGCCGTCGATGAATTCCATCACCAGGTACGGCGCGCCTTCTTCGGTTTCGCCGCCATCGAGCAGGCGCGCAATATTCGGATGCTCCAGGCCCGCCAGCAACTGGCGCTCGTGGCGAAACCGCTCGCGGGCGTCGACGCTATCGATCTCCCACTTCACGATCTTGATGGCGGCGCGCTGCCGGAATGCGCCATCGTCGCGAATGGCTTCGAAGACCGCACCCTGGCCGCCCTGGGCGAGGCGACGCACGAGCCGCCACGGGCCGATGCGTTTGCCTTCCGCCATGTCGTTCGCGGCGGTATTGCCCACGTTGGCCGCCATGGCCCCGACGACTCCGGCCACGGTTGCGCCCGTGCCGGTGCCGATGTGTTGCAGGAGGGAGGCCACCTCGTTCCGCACGTCTTCGTCCGCGATGGCGGCGAGACCGGCGGCGCGCTGTTCGGGCGACAACTCTCCGAGGGCCTCAAAGTGCGTGTCGACGCTGGTCCACTGTTCGGCAGTCACGATGTTTCACAGATTACCAAAATCTCGTCTTTCCCATTCCGAAAAAAGTTCAAACAAACTTCCGGATGCGTGAGCCGTTTGCCCCGGCTGCTGCGCTGGAGTGGGTGTACGACGGATCAACCGGCGTACGAAGCCCAAAAGGAGGGCAATATGACGAACAAAGAATTTTT
>PLEX01000176.1 GCA_003136575.1 Bryobacterales bacterium
GCACCGCCGGCCAAAAGCCCACCAAGGTTCGCCACGGCGTGGTTGGCTTCGCGGTGGCGTTGTCCATGGTGACCTATATCGACCGCGTCGCTCTTTCCAACTCGCGCAAGCAGGTGGCAACCGCCCTGCATCTCAGCGACGCGCAGATGGGGCTGGTCTTTACGGCCTTTGCGACCGCGTACGCGCTGTTCGAGATACCCAGCGGTTTCATGGGGGACAGGCTCGGGCCGCGCAACGTGCTGCTTCGGATCGTGATCTGGTGGTCGCTGTTCACCGCGCTGACGGGCCGCGCATGGAATTTCGCGTCGCTTTGGATTACGCAATTTCTTTTCGGCGCGGGCGAAGCCGGCTGCTATCCGAACATTGCGCGAGCCTTCGCTATCTGGCTGCCGCAGCCGGAGCGAGTCCGCGCGCAGGGAGTCATCTGGATGAGTTCGCGCTGGGGCGGAGCGTTCACACCGCTATTGATCGCAATCCTTTTCCGATACATGGATTGGCGGCTGGCTTTCGCCGCTTTCGGCTGTCTGGGTGTGTTCTGGACCGTGGCGTTTGCCTTGTGGTTCCGCGACAACCCGCGCGACAAGCCAGGCATCAACCAGGCGGAACTGGATCTGCTGAAGGACAACGCACCGCCCGCGCCCCACGGCTTTCCATGGCGGGATCTGCTGGCGTCGAAGACCGTTCTGCTGTTGTGCGCCCAGTACTTCGCGGTCAGCTTCACCTGGTACTTTCTGATCACCTGGGCGCCGACTTTCGTCGACGAGCGATTTCATCTGGACGTCACACGCAGCACATTTCTGAAAACGCTGCCGCTGCTGATGGGCGGAATCGGATCCATGACGTGCGGACTCATGGCGAAACCGATGACCCGGTGGACGGGAAGCGTGCGAAGGGCGCGGAAGATCTCCGCATGTATCGGATTCGCCGGCGCGTCGGCCAGCCTGATTCTGGCGACGATGTTGCGCGATCCCTACTTTGTGGTTTCGGCGATCGCGCTTTCCAGCTTCTGCAACGATCTGGTGATGCCCGCCGCGTGGGGCACCGTGATGGATATCTCCGGCAGTTATTCCGGAACGGTGGCGGGAACGATGAATATGGTCGGCAATGCGGGCGGCGCGCTGTATGGCACGGTTTCCGGGATGGTGCTGCAGGCATCGCATCGCAACTGGGATTACGTACTCTATATGGGCGCGGCCGTGTACATTCTGGGTTTTATCGTGTGGACGCAGATCGATCCGGTAACGCCGATCTCGTGGAAGCCGCGGAAGGTGCCGGATGTTGCTGAGTTGCCGCTGTGACAGACCGGGCGTGTGGGCAGGCGCCCTCGCCGGCCGTCCTAACTCCGTCGCCTAACGAAAGCTGATGTGCAGTTTGCCGTCGGGCGTCGTGTAAACGAGGTCCAGGTCCTTTGGCTTCTTTTTCGCAAAGGGAAAAAAGAGCAGGCCCGTCGCGGGATCGGCGGTAGTCTTCGTCGGGAGTATTTTGCTTTGGAGCGCGTTGATCGCTTCGGCCGGGACTGACGCGCCCGCTCGTCCCTGGACCAAGCCGACATTGGCCGCGTTGGTGCCAGTCACCCCGATGACTTCCCGCTGGGATTTCTGCAGCACCAGTCCTCCGCCTGCGCCCAGCACCTGAGAAGCGGCCATCGGACCGCTGCTATCGGCGCTGGAACTGATGCGAAGCAGGAAATCGTCGGGCTGGATGTCGAGAGGCTTGCCGCCTTTTGGCGTTACGGTCACTTCGATGACCGTGTAGCTCTTGCTGAAATCGGAACCCGTGGTCTGCATGACGGCGGCGGCATCGAGGAAGACGGCTGCGATGGAAACGTCGGCATTCGCGGCCTGGCCGGTCGCGGGATTCGCCGCAAATGCCGTCATCGCCGCGACGAGTGTGACGATGGCAGTTGCGATTCGCCTCATGGAAAAAGTATACGATTGCCACGCGAGCTACCCTCGCGTCCCAACTCCGGGCCTGAGCGGCCGTCCGCCCCCCACCCGCGGTCTATTCGGCATGGCGGTATATCGGCCGCAGTCAAACGCCGGTCATCTCTCTCTCCTATGATTTTGTTCCCAGGATCTTTTCGATTCGCGTGCCCGATTTTTTCGCGACGCCGGCCGTTTCCGAAAACTCCATCCATCGAGCGACTGCGGACTGAACGCGGTCCAGAATCTCCCGCGCCCGCTTGAGGCTGTGTTTCCGACCCAGTTCGCTGAGGCCCTCCACGCCAGGTACCCTGCCTTCGCCAAGCAGCAGCATGCTTTGTTCGCCGTTGGGTCCATGGCTGAAGGTGAGGTCGTAAGCCGGAGCCAGAACCCAGCGCCGGTTCTCTCCGAGAAGAAACGAAAAGTTCCGGGCATGATCGTCGCGATTGTGCGCCAGCACGTTGAAGCAGGCCAGCGCATAGGCCTTTTCAACCTCGGCCATGTTTCTGGTCAGGACCATCACCGTTTTCAGATAGGCATCATAGTCGAGGCTCGGATGCCGATAGTCGGCGTTGATAAGCCCTGCCAGACTGTGCATATGAATGCGGCGGTCGCCGTTGCGGTCAAATCGTCGCACCCCGAAATATCGTCCCCGCCGGGTACGAAAGAGATGAGTGGGCGGCGGCTCGACGCCTGCTGTCGCCGCCATCAGGCTGTACGCATACTCGATTGCGCCGGCCTCGCGCTCGTCCTGTGAGAAAGCGAACTTGATCATCCAGTGCTCGTAGCCCGTCGCCAACGAACCGCCGCCGTGAATGATCCGCTGGCGGTCTTCACTCACTTGCGCCACGATCTTCGGACGCGCGCCGCCCGAAGAACCGTTCAGCCGCAGAAGTTCATCGAAGACTTCCTCGCTGTTGCCCGCGAGCACGGTCCGCGATTCTTCGGCAATGCGATCGAGCGAGATTCCGTTCTCAGCGTCGCTCTTCCTGCGCCGGCCCAGGATTTTGTTCTGTTTCTTGCCATCCTGCCCCTCACCGGCAAACTCGCCACTGTGGTCCGGCTCATAGGACAGCGCACCCATACCGTTTCGGCCGACAAATGCGAGGCGGTCCAGAGGGCCCAACTGCCCGCGCGCAATGCCGCGCCGCTCGACCGCGCGGTCGAGGAGCAATCGACCCCAACCGTCCGGGAGGCTGTCGGCGAACACACCAAAGATGCCGTCAAACAAATCGCGCCGCGCTTCTGTGACGCCGGGCTTAAGCGGAAGTTCGAAAGGAGAAATCTCAATCCCCGCCGTAACGAATGCGGGATCGTATTCGAACAGAATTCGCCGCTCCAGGCTCGCCAGCCGGCCGACGCGGAGCCGTTCCGCACCCTCGTACCAAACGGTGAGCAGCGGAACCGGCGCATGGATCACTTTGCTCTCCCGCGCCGACGCTTCCGGGGCGTCTTCAGCAGTTCATCGAGCGTTCGCCCTTCAAGCTCCGACGATCCCGCACAAACCCGGTCGAAGTCTTCTAAACAATGCAGCGCCAATGCGAGCCGCAGGAGTGAATCGAGCGCGACCAGACCCGTTGCCTCGAAACGCTTCAGCGAACCAAGGCTCATCCCGGAGCGTACCGCAAGTTCGCGCTGCGTCACGGACTGGCTCAGACGCCGGCCTTTAAAGCGCTCTGCGATCTCCCGCCGCATGTCATCGGGCGTCTTAAGTGTCATGGTTAATATTTTAACTCTTATTCATATTTATTCCACACAGTGGGCCATATACTATCCATTAAGCGATTGCAGAGCCATTGCCCATCGGTTCCTGATGTGCCCAACCAGATGTCAAGTCGTGTGGCAGAAAAACTGGACAAGCCGGCAACCCCTTGAAGCGAAAACCATCGGGACTTCGCCGACCTGACGGGGAACTGTATCCGCGAAGGAAGCTTACGCGCCGTCCGCGAACTGATCGAAGCAATCGAAGAATACCTCGCGGACCGCAACGCAAACCGGAAACGCTACGCGCGAAAGAGGAAGAAACTCTCAAGAAGATTGCAAGAAGATTGCAAGGGCAAAGGAAGCTCTCGCTGCTCGGTTACAATACGGCGAACCAATTGCACATCCGAAATCGTAAAAGACACGTTGAGGGCGGACGAGGGAAGTTCCCGATGCTCGATGCGGTCGGCAATGACCTTGATCGCGAGGCGTTCAGTATTGCCGATCGCTTGACCGCGCGTCTCGCCGTAACTCATCACCCCAGGAAGTTCAGTTGCCTCGGCGATCCATCAGTGAGTGTGACAATGACGGTTGCGATTCGCCCCATGAAAAAGCATACGATTCCCGTACGGGCATTCGCGGAGGGCGGTGAAGTGACCGACGGACGGGGAAACTCAGTTCCCTGTGGGCCTTTCCACCCGATCGATAACGAGCATTTCGACAGGATCCTCACGCGGCTCAAGCCTGAGACCAAGGCTCTGGATCGGCGTGAAAATGGACGGCCCGATCGGCGTCCAGGTGGATTCGGGGGTGGGTTCGCCGAGGCCATCGTAAGTCAGACGAAAATCGTAGCGGCCGGTCAGGTTGGTTTCGTCGAGCACCGGGCGGTCCAGATTCTCCGTCAGGATCCGGGCGAACAGGGCCATCGCGACATTGTCGGCGGACAAAACTCCATGACCGATCCATAAGCAGCCGTCGGCCCCGCACCGGGACTCGCCCTTCGCCTCATTGAGCCTGGGACCGTTCTTGCCGACGACAAGGGCGTACATGCGGATCTTCCTTGTCTCGCGATGTACCTTGAGCTGGAAACGATCGGCAAGCAATTCCTTTAGCGCTTGCCTCATCTCTTCCTCGTT
Organism: Bryobacterales bacterium; assembly: GCA_003136575.1. Lineage (GTDB taxonomy): Bacteria > Acidobacteriota > Terriglobia > Bryobacterales > Bryobacteraceae > BOG-234. Next base: position 4,760 of record PLEX01000176.1, read on the forward strand.
CGACGGACGTTCCGTCGTTGCCTGGATTTCAAACCGTTCCGTGCCGACCCACCCGGGAACCGACCAGGGCTGGCTCCGCGCGATGGGGAATTCGGCGGGGCCGGTTCCCGATATCTGGAAGCTACTCACCCTGTACGCCCACTGGATCAGCTGCTGCGCAGTGGTCAGCGCTTCAAATCGCCGCGGATCGTCTACCCTCGGACCTACCCAGGCTCTGTTGTCGGGAGCGGCTTTGACGGATGCGACGTCGAAATCACGCACAGTCGACTGCGCATGACCAAACGCCGCATTGAGAAGGCCGGCGACAAAAGTCCCGGCGAAGAAAGCAATCCGACGTGCCACTATGCGTTCCCTTGCCTGACTAACATATCGGGAGCGCTCAGGTCGCCGGCGTTGGAAGGGTTGCGGGTCATTACTCTCCCGTCGTACCGTTCTACGGTGCTGCCGCCCGTTACGCCTTCGCCTCCGCAGTTGTACGGTTCATCAACGCCTTCATGTACGCGAACCCATATGCCGTCTGTGCATTCCCGCCGCCCACCAGATCCGGCGTGTGGTCCAGAATGACGATGCCCTCGAAATTCACGTCGCGCAGCGCCTTCATGATTTTGTACATGTCGTAATAGCCGTTGTCCATGAACGTCTCGACAAACCTCGGCAGCGGCGAACTCACGTTGCGGAAGTGGATCTTCCAGATCTTCTCCGCGCCGAAGTAGCGAATCATCTCTTCCGGATCCTTGCCCGTTATCTGCCGCCCGCCTTCGAGCCACGTCCCGCAACACAGGCAAATTCCGACATTGGGGCTATTGGCAATCTCCATCGCGCGCTTGTAGCCATCGAACGATGAAAAAATGCAGCGCGGCACACCCGCCAGCACAGGCACGGGCGGATCGTCCGGATGAATGCCAATGCGCACACCGGCCTCTTCGGCAACGGGAGCGACCTGCTTAATGAAGTGCGTGTAGTTGTCCCAGATTTCTTCCCTGCTGAACACGCGGCCGTGCGACAGCGGTTCTTTGAACGTCACGCCATCCCACACGCCCACCTTGTCGGGGCTTGCCAGATCGAAGACGCGCGCGCCAGACCCGCGAATCGTCGCGCGGCCGCTGTTCCAGATGCCGTTGCCCATATGCGCGTAGGTCGTGTAATAGATTCCCGCCTTGCCCAAGTTGCGGATGTACTGTTTGTAGTCTTCGATTTTCTGGTCGCGTCCGGGCAAATTGAGGGTGACTTCCGGCATGTTGTGGACGCTCGTGTTGCCTATGTTCCACACGGTAATTCCGGCGTCCGCGTAGGCCTTCTTGATCTGCATGAAGCCTTCCGCCGTGCGGAGATCGGGCGTCGAGGCGACGCTCACATACTCCGCGCCGATTTGCTGAAGAAACAGCAACTGCTGATCCGTCGGTTTGGCGCCGGTCTGCGCACACAGCTTGATGCCGGGCTGGCTGTTATGGACGGCCGCACCCGCCTCCGACATCGACGTAAGCAACGCGCCCGCGCCCAGCGCACTACCGAGAGCGAGCTTGCCGAACTCTCTCCGGCCACGTGTATTCTTCCCTTCCGTCGTCCGGCGATCTGTCTGCATTTCGTGTACCTCCGCGTGGTCTCTCACGCTGGATAGTATATAAGGTGTTTACGAGGGCGGGAAAATGAAATTCATCCGGATACTGGGTTTGACGGCCTGCGCGGCGCTTGGATGCGCACTGTTGATGCAACGAGGCGCCGTCGCGCAAAACAAGAGCGCGGCGTCCGCCAAGCCCCCCGCTTCGCCAACCAACGCCGAACTGATCGAAGGCTTCCGCATGGTGGAGGTCGCCTCCGTTTCCGACGCCATCGAACAACTCTACGGACAGCGCGCCTATCTCTCGCACGACATGCGCCCCGTCTTCAAAACAAAATTCGCCGGTCCCGCCGTGACTGTGCTTCTGAAGAAGGAAGAGCACAGCGAGGGCTCGAAAGCCTCTCAGGGCATGCTCGACGCCATCGATAACGCGGCGCCTGGTTCGGTCTACGTGATGGTGCTCGAAGACGGGCTCGATTACGCGGGCATCGGTGGCCTGATGGCGACGGCGATGAAATACCGCGGACTCGCCGGCGCGGTGATCGACGGTTCCGTGCGCGATATCCCGCAGATTACAAGACTCCAGTTCCCGGTGTACAGCCGAGGCATTGTGCCCTCCACGACGATCAACCACTTCCGTTTCGCGGGCGTCAACGTCGCTGTAAGGTGCGCGGGCGTGACGGTCAACGCGGGTGATATTATCGCTGCCGATGAGGACGGCGTTGTGGTCGCGCCCCGCGCGCACGCCGCCGACATTCTGAAGAAAGCGCAGGAACTCGACGACATCGAGCACCGCATGATTCCGTTCATCGAGAAGTACCGCTCTATCAAAGAAGCAGTCGCCACTTTTGGCAGGATTTAACAGGAGACTTCATGACTACAATTCGAATGGCATCACTCGCAGCGTACGCCTGCATGGCCGCGGCCATTGTCCCGCTGCCGGCCCGCGCGCAGCTTTTTTCGCTGTCCAAAGACGAAATGATCGCGTTGACCGCGCAGAATCCGTTCGAGCGTTTCCCCGATGGGCGGCCGAAAGTGCCGGATTCCATCATCAATCGCGCCCGGGAAATGTCGGCTGAAGAGGTATGGTCCATCCTCGGAAACGGCCCTGCGAACGGTCCTGGACGCGCCTACCGGAACCAGTACGCCGACGGTTTCGAAGTACTCCACCCCGGCAAGACGATGGTGGGCCGCGCGTTCACTGTGCAGTTCATGCCGGCGCGCCCGGACCTCGATATCTACAACAGCGCGAAGGGAGTGAGGGCTGGCCTGCCCGCGCGAATGAACAATCAAGTGGCGATCGACATGCTGCAGCCCGGCGACGTGCTGGTCGTGGATCTGTTCGGCAAAGTCGATGGCGGCACGATGGTCGGCGATAACCTTTTCTACTACGTCATGAGAACGACGAAGAGCGCGGGGATGGTGATTGACGGGGCCATTCGCGACCTTCAGGGCGACGCGGAAATGGATATGCCCGCTTACTTCCGCAAAACGCATCCCAGCGCGATCGCCGACGTGACGCTGACGGGCATCAATATTCCGATTAAGATCGGCAATGCGACGGTTTTTCCCGGCGATATGGTCGTGGGCGACCGCGAAGGCGTCTATTTCGTCCCGCCGGCGCTCGCGCAGCAAGTGGTGGATAACGCCGACACGCTCCACATTCACGACGAATGGACGCGCATGAAGTTCGACGAGGGCAAGTATAAGTCGAGTGAGATATACGGCAGTCCGCGCGATCCGGCGCTGCTGAAGGAATACCAGGATTATCTGAAGAAGCGACTCGACGAGATCCACGCGAAGCAGAAGGCCGCGCAGTAGTCGGGAGGCGCGGATAACCCTCCGCTCGGCCCTACTTCAGTGGGTACAACCTGATATTCCGGTAGTAAACTTCCGCGCCTTCGGATTGGAAAAGAATCTTTCCCTTCGTCACCACGGTCTCCGACGCCTCGTTGACCAGCTTTCCGTTGACGTAGTATTTGACGTGGTCGCCCTGCACCACGAGTTCGACCTGATTCCACTCCCCATGCGCTTTCTCCGGATCGCCTTCAGGGTCGCGGTATCCCGTTTCGTCCTTCCACGGCCCCTTGCCGAAGCGATTAATACCCACATAGCTGCCCGGCTTGCCAATCACCCTTCTTCCCTCTTTCGAGGTGAGTGCGAAGCTGTTGCACAAGTAGATATCGCCCGTCGCGCCTTCCTGTATCTGAAACTCGACGGAGCTTGGCCATATCTGAAACGGGCCAGTGACGTTATAAAGGATTCCGGCATCGCGTGCTTTGCCGGCACGCGGCGCGTAGGTGCCTTCGCCCCACTTAAACTCGGCAGTGAGGTAATAGTCGGCATATTCCCGCTTCGTGACGACAAAACCGTACTCTTTGCCCGAGACGTGAATCGCGCCGTCTTCAACGGTGAAGATATGGTCCGAATCGTTATTGAGTCCTTTGGATGGCGAGAACGTCTCGAATTGATCGAGGTTGGTGCCATCGAACAGGACCACGGCAGGTCCATGCGCGGGGATGCCGGGGGTCTCGGCCGTGGCCGAACATGTCAGCAACAGGCAGGCGCCGCTGATGCCGGTCAAAACGAGTGAACGAATAAACATCTTTTCGATCTCCACCCGGAAGTATACAGCGGGGATGGTTTCTGGACCCAGACAGGAACAATTGCGCCTCACGGGGATGGCTTGCGGGGCACCTCATACGGGACGAAACTCAGTCTCCCCGCGCGTTAAGATAAGCCCGCGATTGGCCGAGGCTGCGCATACGGAAGCACTCGCGGGCCGCCACTTCCCGGAAAAGACTTCGCGGGCGTGTCCGACGTCGGCGATTTGAGCGTTTATCGTCGGAGCCGGCACAATCACGTTGCACAAAGGGTAAATCTTGCAACGCCCCGAAAGCTTTTGCCAACGCCTTCCGGCAGACTGGAGCTTCAGTGGCTCTATTTCTCCAGCACCTCCAGGTGTTGGAAACCGACGGCGTGGGGGCCCGGCTGATTCGCAAATGTGAAAGGAGTTGTAGCGGCCCGAACAAATATTGCGCTCGTCAGCATACCCGCAACGAGCCAAAGCGAGGCCCGTAAATCAGGGATTCTTGTGTTGAAAGGCATTCATCACATCTTAGCTTAGTGACGCGCCACCTCGGGTAGATCATTGGCCGGGATCGGCAAGTCCGCGCCGACCGGCACCGGCTCTTCATCCGGCAGCATCACCACGACATTTCCGCCGAGCCAGATTCCGTTCAGCCTCAAGCCGATGTTCTAGCCCGGCGTGGGGTCAGGGCTTGGGCCGGCAGGCAGCGCCCGCGGCATCCGGTGATCTGATCGTTGCGAAAGACGGCCTGAAGTAAGCGAACCCTGACGGCCCAGCGTTGAACGGCAGCGCGTGCGGGCCGCCTACTTCGCCGATTCGATTACCCGGATCTCCTGTTTCAGTAACGCGTTCACCATTTCGCCGAGCGGCACACCCTTCTGGGCGGCGCGTTCGGCCAGATACGCCTGTATGTCGGTGTTCAGGTAGATCGGCACGCGGATTTCTGCGTCGGGCCGGAAGAACTTTCCGCGCTCTCCTTTACTGAAATCGTATTCCGGTTTCATGCTTGTTCCTCGTAGTCGCGAATTTCGGCCCTCGTGGGCTTTCTTGCGGAAATCAAACGGACTCGACTACGGTCGTCCGCCAGCCATTCAAAAGTGTGCACCACCAGCACGTCGCGCCCGCCAGTATCCTTTCCCAGAGTAATCCATCGACTCTCAGTTGCGCTGTGCTCATCATCCGGAATCGTTACGGCAAGAGGGTCCAGGAAAACGGTTGCGGCTCGTTCAAAATCCACCCGTGCTTGACGAAATTGGTTTGCGCCTTGACGGGATCCCAATCGAACTCGTAGAGAAACGCCGCCATGTGTCTGCTTCATTCTCCCGCATAGCGACGCAGGGAGGCGTGCTGCCGGCGTTGGGTGCGGTCCGTTCGTCGTCACGCGACGGCCTCGGGCGAAGTGTCTTCCAACTCAGTTCCCGAGATACCGCGAATACACGCTCCTTGCCACGCCTGGATCCGTCGTGCCCTTAATAATCGCGCGACCATCGGGAAAGACGGTCACATCGAACTCCCCATCGTTGAACCGCAGCGCAAATTCATTCGCGCGAACCGCGCCCAATCCCGTCAGCCGGCCCGCCAGTTCCGTGAGATCCAACGGCCTCCTTCGCTCGTGAATCTGCACCGCGTTTCGCCCGCACAAACTGACTGGCGCGCGTCGTCCACTCGTCAGGTAAACGAACTCCCGCCGTCCGCACGTCTGGCAATCCGGATCGCGCGGAGGCATCGCGATCTCGCGCACGGGTCCGGTCCACAGGTCGGCCGTGAAGATTTTCCGCCGCACGCTCCCCGTTCGCCCGGCCAGCACCTTGATCGCCTCCATCGCCTGGATCGACCCGATCACACTTGTGACCGGTCCGAGCACGCCTGCCGTTTCGCAGGTCGGTTGCGCGCCGGTCGGCGGCTCGGGATAGACGCACCGGAAGCAGGCGGAATCTCCCGGAAGCACCGGCATGGCAATCCCGTAGCTCGACACTGCGGCCCCATAAATCCACGGAATGCTCTCTCGCACGGAAAAATCGTTCATCAGCATCCGCGTCTCGAAGTTATCGGTGCCATCCAGAATCACATCCGCGCCGCCGAGCAACTCGTCGGCATTGGCCGCGTCCAGATCCGAGATGTGGGACTCAATCTGAATTCCGGAATTAGCCGCCAGTAAATGACGCCGCGCCGCCTCCGCTTTGGGAATGGCAGCTTCTGCGTCGGCCTCGGTGTAAAGCACCTGGCGCTGCAGATTGCTTATCTCGACGTAGTCCCGGTCAACCAGGCGCAGGGCGCCGACACCTGCGCGCGCCAGCAGCGTAGCCTGCACCGTACCCAGCGCCCCGCAGCCGACAATCACGGCGGTCGACCGGCCCAGCCGCTGCTGGCCCCCCGGACCGAAAGGCGCAAATCTGGTCTGGCGGCTGTACCGATCTGCGGGGGAAGTGTTCACGGAGAAATGTCGCGACATTGTAACAAATGACGCAAAGCAGCGAAAATAAAGGGTAACGCGGCCACTTCGGTGCGTTTCCATTGATAGTATGGGTCTGGTGCGGCGTACCTATGCCACAAGCCTTATTTCGATCTGTCTGCTGAGCCCCGCCGTTTGCGCGCGGGCGCAGCCGCCCAGTGTCGCGCCGCCGCAAAAATTCCCGTCGGACTCGTTTGAGGGCCTGCCCGTCGCGCAAATCACCTTTGAACCGGCGGCTCAGCCGCTGGAACAGTCGGTCATCGATGGCCTGATCCCATTCCGCACCGGCCAGCCGTTTCATGCCGCGCAGACTCGCGACGCCATCGATAAACTCTTTGCCACAGGCCGATATGCCGACATTCAGATCGACGCGGAACCGGCCGGATCCGGCGTGGCTCTGCGCTTCGTTACGCGAAACTCGTGGTTCTTCGGACATGTCGAAATCGAAGGAGACATCTCCGAACCACCCAATCTCGGCCAGATCCTGAGCGTCACCGGTTTAACTCTGGGCCAGCCATTCGACGACGCCGAAGTTTCGTCGGCCGAGAACAAGATTCGCCAGTTGCTGATCGACAACGGTTACTTCGATCCGGCCGTCTCCCACACCCTGACATACGAAGACACATGGCAACAGGTACGCGTTACCTTCCGGGTTCATGTCGGCCGGCGCGCGCACTATACGCCACCGGTCATTGCCGGCGATACGACCGTGTTGAGCGCGCTGGCGATCGATAAAGCGACGGACTGGCGGCGTTTCCTGATGCCTGGCTATCGCGGTATCACGCAGGCGCGCACCCGCGTCGGCATCGACAAGATCCGGCTTTCTTATCAAAAATCGAACCGGCTGCTCGCGACCGTCACATTTGGCGGTATCGTGCGGGATGAGGAGAAAAACGGCGCGGCGTCCGCGCGCTCGCCGACAGGCACGGCCCATATCACCGTAAATCCCGGCCCCATCGTGGACGTGAAGGCCACCGGAGCCAAAGTCTCCAGAAAAGAGCTGACGCAGAGATTGCCGATTTTCGAGGAGGGCACGGTGGATTCCGATCTGCTCGCCGAAGGAGTAACAAATCTGCGCGAGTACTTTCAGGAGCAGGGGTATTTCGACGTTGCCGTGGACTTTACCCAGCAACGGGAACTCGGAGGAAAAACCGAGATCGACTACGCGATTCAGCCGGGCATACGCCACCGCCTGGTCGCGCTCGTAATCCGCGGCAACAAATACTTCGACGAAAAGACCATTCGCGAGCGCATGTTCGTCCTGCCGAAGTCGTTCGAATTCCGGCGGGGCCGCTACAGCGAGGCCCTTGCGGCCCGTGACCGGGCCGTGATTGAAGACTTATACCGCTCCAACGGCTTTCAGGACGTTCATGTGTTCACGGAAACACAGGACGATTATAAAGGCATGAAGGGCGATATCGCAGCCTTCTTCACTATCGGCGAGGGTGCGCAGTTCATCGTATCGTCGCTGACGATTACCGGCGCGGAAAAACTCGATATCGCGAAAGCGATTGGCCGTCTCGCCTCGCAGCAGGGTCAGCCTTTCAGCGAATTCGACGTTGCCACAGACCGGGAGACCATTCTGAACCTTTACGGCGCGGCCGGTTATTCCGATGCCATGTTCGAGTGGACATGGGAGCCTGGCTCGCAGCCATCCACGGTGGATTTGAAGTTTGTCATTCATGAAGGAAAGCCCCAGTTCGTGCGTGACGTGGTGGTGACTGGATTATCCGCCACGCGCCGCTCCCTGGTGGCAAAACAGGTGAAGGAAAAGCCGGGCGATCCGCTATCCGCCACCACGATGGCCGAGACGCAGCGGCGCCTCTACGACCTGGGCATCTTTTCCCAGGTCAACATGGCGGTGCAGAACCCCGATGGCGACGAAGTCCAGCGCGTGGTTCTGTACGATCTCCAGGAAGCTTCCCGTTATTCGATTTCGACCGGTCTCGGAACCGAATTTGGCCGTCTTGGCGGGGGGAACGCGGCCTCCGACCTTTCCGATCCGGCAGGTTCCACGGCACTGACTCCGCGTGTATCGCTCGGGCTGACGAGGCTGAATCTGTTCGGTCTCGGCCAGTCGCTGGGCCTGCAGGTGCGGCTATCGACTATTCAGAAACGAGCGGCGATCAATTACTTCGTGCCCAGAATCCTGAGCCTGTCGAAACTCGACGGCAACTTCACCGTTCTCTACGACGACAGCTACGATGTGAATACGTTTCGCGCGGTGCGCAGAGAAGCAACCGCTCAGATTTCCGACCGCGTATCGAAAACCCTGACTGCGTTCTATCGTTTTTCATACCGTGACGTCGGGGTTTCCAACCTGAAAATCTCGCCGCTGCTGGTGCCGCGTCTGGCGCAATCGGTTCGCGTGGGGATCGGTTCGTTCAACATCGTGCACGACAGGCGCGACGATCCAATCGACCCGCGGCACGGCATCTACAGCACGCTCGATCTCGGTCTCGCCACCAAGGCATTCGGCTCGCAGACGAGTTTCGCCCGCGTGCTGGGACGCAATGCCACTTACTACAGTCTCGGGCCAAAGCTGGTGCTGGCCCGCGAAACGCAGTTCGGCGTGGAACCGGCATTCTCCATCCCGTCTTCCGCCGATCAATCGGATCCGATCCCGCTGCCGGAGCGATTCTATGGTGGCGGCGGCAATACCATGCGTGGGTTTCCGCAGAATCAGGCCGGTCCGCGCGACCCTTCCACCGGCTTTCCGCTGGGCGGTTCCGCGCTGTTCTTCAATAACACCGAAGTGCGCTTCCCGCTTTACGGGGCCAATATGCGCGGAGTATTCTTCGAGGATATGGGCAACGTCTTCGCCTCCATCGGGGACATGTCGTTCCGCTACGACCAGAGAAACGTCTCCGACTTCAATTACATGGCGCAGGCCGCCGGCTTCGGCGTGCGGTACAGAACCCCGTTGGGTCCTCTTCGCTTCGATATTTCCTATGGCCTGAATCCGCCGAAGTACAACGGATTCTCGGGCAGCTATTCGCAGCTCGTCGAATGCTCCGCGTTGGGAACCTGCCAGGCTTCCACGCAGCAAATCAGCCACATTCAGTTTTTCTTTTCGATAGGGCAGGCCTTCTGATGAGCACGCGCAAGTCATGCTGCCGGACCCCGCTGAGCGGGTGGTTCCTGCGAGGTCTTGCGCCGCGTCCGGCGGCTCTTGCGCTTTTGAGGGGCCGGCATTTTTCGTTGGTCGCCGGTCTCGCCCTCGCCTGCTCGCTCAACGCGTCCGCCGTGATCGTCGACCGGGCCGCCATCACGGTCGGCACAAAGGTCATCACGGAGAGCGAAATCATCCGCCGCATTCGGCTGGCGGCATTTCAGAATGGAGTACTGCCGGACTTCAGCGCGGCGTCACGCCGCGAGGCTGCCCAACATCTTGTCGACCTGAAGCTGGTGGAGCGCGAAATGGAACTGGGCCACTATGACCGAACGCCTCGGGAACAGGCGCAGGCGCTGCTGGCCGCCTTTACCACGGATCACTTCCGATCCGATGCGGAGGCGCTGCGGATCTCGCTCGCGGGGTCGGGCCTGACGCCGGAGGATCTGAGCAATGAGCTTGCCGAGCAGGCCGACTTGCTTTCTTTCCTGAATCTGCGGTTTCGCCCCGCCGTAGAGATCAGCGATCAGGACGTCGAAAAATACTATCGCGAAAACATCGCGACGATCCGTCCCGCCTCTCCTGCGCCATTGAGTGAAGTGCGGGCGAACATCGAGCAGATACTCACCGCCCAGCGCGCCGACCGGGATCTCGACACCTGGCTGCAGGACGAGCGAAAGCGCACGAGAATCGTCTACCTCGAAGGGGATCTGCAATGAGCGCCCTGGCAAGCCCCCACGCCCCGCCTGCGGCACTCGAAAGCGCACGGGCCGCGATGCGCGGCGCCAAACAATTCAGGAACACCCGCAAAGCCGCGTGGCTCGGCCACATCGTGCGCGTGTTCCCCGAAAGCGCAAGAGCCGCCGGACGCGGCGCCAGACATTGGAAGAACCACCCGTTCAGCCGGGTCCGGCGGCTGAACTTGCGCGAGTTCCTCAGAAGGCGGCCGCTGTGAGCCGCCCAATTCGCATCGCGCTGATCTCCGCGGGTTCGTTCGCGGCGCTTGCGCTGCTGGTTGTGACCGCGGCGCTGATCGTCGCGCAGAGCGGCTGGCTGCGGGAGAAACTGCGCACAGCGATAATTGAGCGGGCGGAGATCGCCACGGGTGGCCGCGTCGAAATCCGTAAGTTTCAGCTCGATTGGACCGGGCTTACGGCGGAGGTTCAGGGACTCGTCATTCATGGTACGGAGGCGCCAAGCCAGGCTCCATTGCTTTCGGCGGAAGGCGTGACGATCGGCATTCGGATCGTTTCCATCTTCAGCCGCGATGTACGGCTGGACCGGCTGGATGTTACCCACCCGCGCTTCCATCTGATCGTCGATGCCGACGGCGGGACCAATCTGCCGCGTCCTAAGGTGCCCGGCCAGACGCACACTGCCGACGCTATTCTCGATCTGAAGATCGGCCGCGTCGAAGTCCGCAACGGGGAAGCTCTGGTCGAATCGCCAGGGTCTCCGCCACACGCCATTCCGTGGAGCGGCAGCGGACGAAATCTTGCCGTGCGCGCCGCTTTCGACCCGGCACGCAGCCGTTATTCCGGTGATGTATCGTTTGCGCCCCTGCACCTCACGCTCGAAGGCTACGGGCCTTTGGATGTCGATCTGACGGCGAATGCTTCCATGGAGCGCAACCGCGTGGTGGTTTCGAAAGCCACGCTGAAGACCGCTGGCTCGCAGATAACTCTCACCGATGTCTCGATCGGCAGTTTCGCCCTGCCTGTCGCCTCTGCGAAGTACAACGTCAGGGCATCCGTAGCCGAGGCCGCCCGCGTGCTGCACTGGAAGCTGCCGATTTCCGGCACGCTCAATATAACGGGCACCGCGCGCTACGTGAATCCCGCTGAATTTTCCGTCAACGGCGAAGTTCGCGGCTCAGGACTTGCGTACGGAACCGTGCGTAACATTGGCATTTCCGGCAGCCTGGCGGGCAGCCAGGCAAGGATGGCGTTGACCAGACTGCGTGTCGCCGCGCTTGGCGGGGAGATGACGGGCAGCGTGGCGACTACCGGGTACGATGTCTTTAACCTGGATGGCAAGATCGCGGGCTTAGGTGTCCGGGATCTCGCGGCTCTGGCATCCCCGAGGCCGGTGCCATACGACGGACAGGTCTCCGGAGCGATCACCGTTACGGGAAGGTTCGTCGACATATCCCGACCGAAGGATGCGACCGCCGAACTGACCATTACTCCCGCTCCGGCTGGTCCCGCCGTTCACGGTGAGGTTTCCGCTCATTACACGGGCGCACCGGCAACGCTCGAGATGGCCCATTCGTGGATCGAGCTTCCCAACACCCGACTGGATGTGACCGGTACACTCGGGTCTTCGCTGACGGCCCGGCTGCAAAGCAAGGATCTGAATGACCTGCTTCCGGCGTTGAACGGCGCCACCCTGCCATTCGAATTGCGCGACGGTTCGGCGGAATTCGCCGGAACGGTGAAAGGCGCGCTTGACGATCCTCAAATTGCCGGGCACGTTGCGTTACACAACGCGTTCTATGAGGGCAGGCTGATCGATTCCGCTTCGGGGGATGTGACGGCATCGAAGAACCAGGCAGCGGTTGCGAACGCCACGGTCGTGTATCAGGGTATCGCCGCGAACGGCAGCGGCACTCTGGCCCTTATAGACTGGGGTTCGAACGCGGATTCCGCTATCGACGGTGATGTTTCGGCACTCAACGTGGATCTCACTCACGCCCTTGACGCAGCCGGTTACAAGGATATCGAGATAAGCGGCACTCTCGCCGCAAACGTGCACATTGCGGGCACTCTCGGCAAGCCCATCGGCAGCGCCGATGTGACGCTCAGTAAAGGCCTGATCTACCAGCAGCCGTACGATTCGGTCACGAGCCACATCGATTATCCCGATGCCGACCGGCAGACGATCTCCGGCACCTTCGTCTCCGGCCCCAAGCGGGTCGAGTTTGACGTCAATTATCCGCACGCCGGGCAGTTATTCCCGGCTGGCACGCTGCAGATTTCAGCCAGCAGCAACAGCATGGCGCTCAACCAGATCGCGCTGGTGCGCCAGAGGCAACCCGATATCCAGGGCAGCGCCCAGTTCCGTGGCACGGCAACGGTGCGGGTTGGTCTCGATGCGAAAAAGGCGGTCCATTTCGACCTGACGAGCCTGAACGGCGATGGATCGGCAACAGGTATCGGACTTGGCGGCCGCGATCTCGGAGACTCTCACTTCTCCGCACGGACACAGGGAACCACGCTCACCGCCGATCTGGATTCCAATGCGGCGAAGGCCGCGATCAAAGGCGAAGTGAACGTGGAACTGACCGGAGACGACCGCGCGACGGGTTTCGTCAGCTTCTCAAACGCCGGACTCAACGCTCTGGCTGCGATGATCGTCACGGAAGCCGAGGCGAAGGATGTCACTTTCGACGGGAACGCCGAGGGCCGCGTGGATTTCAAAGGTCCGCTCTTCACACCCGCGCAAATGACGGCGACAGCTACAATCCCCGCGATCGAGGTGCATCCGCTTCCTGGTACGCCACTGGCGATTGCCATACCCGGATTCAGCCTCCGCAACAACGGGCCGTTGCGGATTTCATATGAAAAATCGGTCCTTCGCATCGACGCGGCTCGCTTTCAGGCGCCGGAAACCGACATGACGGTGACCGGCACCGCGGATCTCTCAGGCGCGACTCCGCAGGCCGGGCCGCTCAATCTTCGTTTGCAGGGCGACGTGAGCCTCGCCATTCTGCGCAACTTCGTGCCCGATCTCGCGTCGTCGGGAACCGCCACGGTTCGCGGAACGCTGCGTGGCACCTGGGCCGCGCCCGATTTCGGCGGCAATGCGAGCATTCGCGGCGGCGAGTTCCACTATTCCGATTTCACCAACGGCCTGACGAATGCGGCAGCCGAGGTGATCTTCTCCGGCACCCGCGCCACCATCCAGTCGTTCACCGCCGACACAGGCGGCGGCAAGTTCACGGCTTCCGGTTTCGCGACCCTGAACCGGGGCGTTGTTGCGTTCCAGTTTTCGGCAAAGACCAAAGACGTTCGCCTGCGTTATCCGCAGGGCGTCAGCTCCGTTTCGGATTCGGATCTTCAGTTGGTGCGCAACTCGCAGCGCAGCAGTATCGGCGGAACTATCACCGTTCGCCGCCTGGTCTTTAATCCGCAACAGGACACAGCCGGGATGCTGGCCGATATGAGCCGCAGCGCCCGGGCTCCGGCGGCAGGCGATAATTCGCTGGCCAATATGAATCTGGACGTCCTGATCCAGACCGCGCCCGATGTCGCGTTGCAGTCCAAAGTGGCCGAAAGTATTCAGGCCGACGCGTCGCTGCGGCTTCGCGGCACCGTGGCCAGTCCGGCGCTGCTGGGGCGGATCAATGTGTCCCAGGGTGAGGTTCTCTTCTTCGGCAATAAGTACACGATCAGCCGTGGAGCCATTTCGTTTTTCAATCCTACGAAGATTGAACCGATCCTCGACGTCGATTTGCAGACAAAGGCGCGTGGCATCGACGTGACGCTCACGGTGACCGGTCCGCCTTCGAATCTGGGGATGACCTACCGGTCGGACCCGCCGCTCGAGTTTTCCGACATCGTCGCGCTGCTGGCTACCGGACGCACTCCCGACGATCCGTCAATCGCGTTGCGGGGCAATGCTCCGACGCCCAGCTTTGAACAACTGGGCGCGTCTGCGCTCATCGGGCAGACGCTGGCAAATCCGGTTGCGGGCCGGCTCCAGCGCTTCTTCGGTGTGAGCAGGATCAAGATCGATCCCCAGTTATCGGGAGTGGGTGGGAATCCGGGAGCGCGGCTGACGGTGGAGCAGCAGGTGACGCCGGATATTCTGTTCACCTATATAACGGATGTGTCGAATACGAGTCAGCAGCTGATCCGCGCGGAGTGGGCCTTTAACCACAACTGGTCGGCGATTCTTCAGCGGGAGGAAAACGGTTACGTCTCGGTGGATTTCACCTATAAGAAGAGGTTCAAGTAGGGCGGGAACACACGGGCGGAAGGGTCGCCCCCGCTTACGGTACCGCGATCCGATCCACGAACTGCGCCGGCGCTACTGCCCGGAAGTCCCGCGGATTGAAAGTGTAAATCCGGTCGCATTTCATTTTCGCTGCGCATTGCAGATGAATGCCGTCGTGAATCCGCCCGCCGATCCAGCCCTCCTGCGCGGCGCGGCGAACGACCTCAACTTATTCGTCAGCGTCGAGAGACACGAGCGTCATGTGGCGGAGAATCCTGTCCTCGATTGAACCGAGCGCTTCAGCCGGACCAATCGCCGGTTTGAAGGGCGTCCGAGTCATCACAGATTAGACTTCCGTCAGGCTGTGCGTGCTCATATAAGCCTGGTGCCCGGCGCGTTTCATCTCTTCCATCACGTCGCTCGCGGCAGCATTGTGAACGTGGCCCGGAATTGAAGCGGCAACGATTACCGATGTATCGAAATACCATCGAGCCATAACGATCTACAAGCCCCAGATCTTCCGGTCACGGGCTTCGCGCTCTTCCTCAATCGCCTTGACCACATCGAAGCCCGGCGGCACTTCGCCGGTGTAAACCAGGAAGCCCCCTTTCCTGGCCCACGCCGATTTCCGCTCGGCAGGCTTGAGCGTCACGCCCTCCGGCGTTTCGAGCAATTCCAGGGAGCTCCCCGCGCGTAACCCTGGTCTGTTCCTGATCGATTTCGGGATAACCATACGACCGGCGCCATCTATTGTAAGAGTCATACCATTTCATTATGGCTTTGACGGAAGCCCGCCCGGAAACCGCCCCACCGCTCAGATCACGCACTCGGCCGACCTGATCCCGGACGCCTGCAGCGTCTCCGCCATCTTCTCCAGCGCCGCTTTGTGAATCTGCGAAATACGGCTCTCGTTCACTCCCATCGACTCACTGATCTCGCGCATCGTCTTACCGCCGTTATAGTAGTACCGCAGCACCTGCCGATACCGGACCGGAAGCGCGTTCATCGCCGATGCCAGAACCGACTCCAGTTGCCGCTGCCCTGCGATCACGCCCGGATTCGAGTCGGGCGCTGCGGGAAATTCGGGGGCTGGCCCGTCCTCGTGGTCGATCGTCCGCGTCGAGGCCGAAAGGAAGCCCACCATTCGCAATTCGAGCGCCACCTGTCGCCACCGCTCCAGATCCATCCCCATCTTCTCGGCGATCTCGACCTCGGTCGGAGTCCGCTCCATCACAGCCGACAGTTCGCGCGTCACCTCTTCCAGCCTCTTGTGCCGCCGCCGCAGATCGCGCGACGCCCAGTCCATTTCCCGCAGGCTATCGAGGATGGCCCCTTTGATCCGGTGCTTGGCGTAACCCCGGAAGACGACCTGCTTGGTGTCGTCGAATTTAGTCGCGGCGTCGAACAGTCCAAGAATCCCCGCGTGCACCAGGTCTTCGAGTTCGACGTGCATCGGCAGGTTCTCGTAAACCCGTACGGCGATTGCCCGTACCAGCGGCAAATGTTCGAGAACAAGCTGATCCCGTCGCGTTGTATCGACCGGTATCTCGCAGAGGGGTGTCGTGGTGAGTGTGGAGGTAGGCATGACTTCTGGCTGGGTATAGTGCATTCACCCGGCCAACCATTAGGAATTCGTAACTTACTGCAAAAGTTGAGTTTAAAGAAGCTCCCGGGAGGCATCTCGTTTCATAACGAAGTGCGGAACGGAACGCCAACGGTTCCGAAGGTGCCAAACCGGGACGAAACCGATAGACTATTGAAATGTCCATCAGTCGACGTGAACTTTTGCTCGCCAGTGCCGCTGGCTTGCTTGCTCGTCCGGCGGGAAGCGCCGAAAAGACCGCGCCGAAGCCCTTCGAACTGTCGCCCTTGCCCACGGATCTCGAGATGCCGGTGGAAGGGTTTGTCGACGAGATTACTCCGACCGAAAGCTTCTTCGTCCGCTGCCACACTTACACCCCGCAAGTGAAAATGTCCAACTGGAAGCTGACGATTGACGGACTGGTCGAAAAGCCGCTGACCTTCACGCTTGACGACCTGAAAAAATTGCCCCGCGCGGAAATGACCGCCGTGCTGGAATGCGCCGGTAATGGCCGGAGCTTTTACGAGCCGCACATGTCTGGCGCGCAGTGGAAGTTCGGCGGCGTTGGAAACGCTCGATGGGCCGGCGTTCGGTTGCGCGACGTTCTTCAGAAGGCCGGCCTGAAGCCGGGCGCAACTCAACTGCTGCTGGATGGCGCCGACGAACCGCTGGGAAAGATGCCGGATTTTCAGCGCACGATCGAGGTCCGCAAGGCGCTCGACCCCGATACCCTGCTCGCCTGGGAGATGAACGGGAAGCCGCTGACCCCTGAGCACGGGTTCCCCTTGCGTTTGGTCGCATCGGGCTGGGCCGGAGATTCCTGGGTCAAATGGCTGCAGCACATCGAAGCTCTGGATCACGACTTCGACGGCTTCTGGATGAAGACCGCATACCGGCACCCGTCGCACCCGGTCGCGCCCGGAACCGCCGTCGATGCGAAAGACCTGATCCCGGTGACGGATCTGAACGTGAAGTCCGTGATCGCCATGCCGGGCGAGTGGGTGAAGCCGGGGTTAGTCGCGGTACAGGGTGTCGCGTGGTCGAACGGCTCGCCCGTCGCGAAGGTCGAGATTTCCGACGATGCGGGCAAAAGCTGGAAGACGGCGAAGCTCCTGGGCAACGGAACGAAATACGGGTTCCGCAAGTGGACTTACGCCTGGACCGCAACGGAAGGCCGGCACTCGCTGATCGCGCGGGCGACCGACGAAGCAGGTCGTGCGCAACCGATGCAGGAAGATTGGAATCCGTCGGGTTATCTCTGGAACGTCGCTCAGCCGACCAGTGTGCTTGTCTCCGCGCAAAAGCCGGCGACCCCGGTGGTGGCACCCCCCGCCGCTGGAATCACGGCGCCGGAGGCTTATAAGGCCGCCTGCATGACCTGCCACGACGACCATATGATGCGCCAGCAGCGAATGACCCGCGCCCAATGGGAGAAGGAACTCGACAAGATGACCGGCTGGGGCGCGCCGTTGAGCGCAACCGATCGCCCCTCGATTGTCGATTACCTTTCCAGCCAGTTCAAACCGTAAAAGGCGTCAATCTTTCGGCCTGAAGTGTTCGATCAGCATTCGAACCATAAAGTATCCGAACAGGATCAGCACTACCCGCAGAGGCGTTCCGCTCAGAATAAAGTACGCGGCGACCGATAGCGCGGCGTACGCGACCACGGCCTGCGTGAGGCGGCTCTTCGGAATCACGGCCAGTCCGAAGGCGCGTTGCTCAATACGGCCACGACGATGCACGCACACGCGGAACTACGAAGCATTTCTCTATGTTAACGTGCAATTGAAAGGCTTGGCGCGCGGACTCAGCCTGCGTCGACACTAAAAGACGCAGGGCACTCGTTAGTCGGCGGGCCGTCCTCTTGCGCCGGTGGGAGCGGCATCCATTGGCCGCTGCTGGACGAAGACCTGGCTGTTGGCCTATTGATCGCCGGTTGCTGTGTTGGACAATTGCCGGCTGCAAAAGGCTGAATATAAACTTCCGCTCACGCGCCTTCACATCGATCTGCGGCATTTGCCCCGTCGCCCCGCCTCTGCGGAAACCGCTCCTTCGCCCACCCCTGAGTTCCTGCTGACGCTAGGCCGGATCTCAGCCCGATGACGTCCTCGGCGACGCGCTATCCAGTCTGGCTCTGCGTGTCCCCGGAGACGCCCCAGTGAGCCGTCCAGCGGCAAGCAACGTACGAGTTGCCGACTTATCCGGCCAATCTC
>PLEX01000208.1 GCA_003136575.1 Bryobacterales bacterium
CCGATTGGCTACATGTCGAATGGCTAATTTCCAGCCCGATGTTAACCTGATGAGCGGGAATCAACTTGAGGAATTACGGGATGCGGTTCACACAACTCGCTGCGATTGGCCTTCTGGCCGCCGGCATGATTTTCGCTCAGCAATCGGACGGCCCCATCGCCATGCGCGCCGTCACGAATGACGACGGAACCATGTCGTACGACAAGAAGGAACTGACCGTGATCGCCGGCCAGACGGTTACCATCGTCTTCACAAATCCGGACACTGCGCAGCATAACTTTATGATTGCGGCCCCGGGGTCGATGAAGAACATCGGTGCGGCGGCCGACAAGATGGTGCGCGACGATACCGGCGAAGACGTCAACTACGTTCCCAAACTGCCCCAGATCATCTTCGTGGCGCCTGTGCTCCAGCCGAAAAAAACGACAACTTTCGACTTCAAGGCTCCCGCCGCGCCCGGCCAATATGTCATCATATGCACGTTCCCCGGCCACTGGAAGACGATGAACGCCGTCCTGAACGTGGTGGCTAAGTAGAGATGGAGCCCTTATGCCGAGACGAAAAAAAGGATTTTTCCCGCGCCTTATTGCTCGCCGCATTAGTCTCTAGTATGGATCCCGCAAAGTACTGCCATTTTGTTGCGCGAACGCGATATTCTATTCACACCAGGAGAGAACATGCGGATTTGGCTGACGTTAGGATTTGCCACGATGTGCGTACCGGTCCAGGCAGCAATGCCCGCGGCACAGCAGAACGCGTTGGTGAAACAGTACTGCGCAGTGTGCCATACGGACGCAGCCATGAATGGTGGATTGTCCCTGCAACACTACGATGCCGCGAAGCGCGACCCGGCCCTGGCGGCGATGATACTCACCAAGCTGAACACCGGCGCCATGGGAGCGGCGGGTAATGGAGTCCCGGACAAGGCAGCACAAGAGGCCTGGCTTGCTTCGACAAAGGAGCAGGCTGCAGGGGCGGCCGAATGGTTTGTCAGCCGCGAGGACGGTTTGGTTTCAGCCAGCATCGTACGGGAGGTACCGCCAAGGAGACCCGATGTTAAAGAGAGTCCGGTTTACCGGGTGAAGATAGCCTGCAATACCGGGTCAGGCATTGGCCAAATGCAGCTCACGTGGTCACCGCAACCGCAGACAGGACGTACGCTGACTGCAGCGGCGGACGGCAATGCACCTGTTGAGTACAGGATTGAGGGTAGAGAATCGATGGGCAACGGTGCGACGGTGCAGACCGGACACGCATCGGTTCTTCTCAGCGATGGCGGGAAACTTGGTTTTCCGAATCAATCGCTGACCGTTCGCGAGCTTTTTGACGGCGAGAGCGTTCAGTTTCCTTTCTCGGCGCTCGACAAGAAAACCGGCACCGAATTACGCAGGTGTTTCCGATAGGCCTGGAAACGGTCCTGGCCGCGGCCAATCAAGCCGCGAGTTTCATTACCAGCAGCGTCATATCGTCGTACTGTTTGGCGCTGCCAGTGAACACGTCGACGCAGCGGAAGATCCCTTCGATCATTTCCTTCGCTCCGGCCCGCGCGCAGGCGCTGGCGGCAGAAATAAAACGCTCTTCTTCCCACTCTTCGTCCTGCTCGTTCATTGCCTCGCTGATGCCGTCGGTGTAGCCGATGAAAATGTCGCCGGGCTGCAACTGGCAGCTATCCATCGTGTAGCCGACACCGGGCAGCAAACCCACCACCGGTCCGCTCGCCTCCAGCCGTAAAACCTCGCCGCCACGTAACACGATTGGCGCATTGTGCCCGGCGTTGACGTAAGAGAAATGGCGGGTCGCCGGATCGAATTCCCCGTAAAAAAAAGTGGCGTAGCGGTTGCTCTGGGATGCGTCATACACGAGCTTATTGACGTTCCGCATGAGTTCGGAAAGATCATGAATCTCGGCCATCGCCTGGCCCCGCAACGACGCCTGGAGGCTCGCCATTAACAAAGCGGCGGCGATGCCTTTGCCCGAGACGTCGCCGATGGCAATTCCGAGTTTGCCTTCGGGCAGTTCAATGAAGTCGTAATAATCGCCGCCCACGCCGCGGGCCGGCCGGCAATAGCCGTGGCAATCCACGCCCGCGATTTTCGGAACCTTTTGCGGGAACAAACGTTCCTGTACTTCGCGCGCGATCTCCAGTTCACGATTCATCACCTCGCGATGAGCCGCCTCGCTGGCGAGCGAACTCGCAAGACTGCTGTTTTCGAGAGCCATCCCCATCTGCCAGGCAACTGCCTGCAGCAATTGGATATCCGTAGCGGAGTAAGGGGCTTCGGACAGTTTGGGGCCGAGGCTGAGAATGCCCGTGATCTGGCCGCTCTGGTTTCTCCGCCCCTTCAGCGGCAGCAGCAACTGTGCGTGCATGGAATCGAGCGCCCGGATCTCCTCCGTGCTCAGCGTTTGAATCCAGGGCTGCGGATCGTCGAAGTAAACCAGAAGGGGCGCGTCGCTTTCACGCAGCGCTTCGGCAATACGGCCGCCAGCTGCAATATCCATGGGTTCGCCGGCGCGCGTGGTAAAGCGAGTCCTGAAAACGTCGCCCTCGCGAATCAGAACAACGAGATCGGGCACGTGCAGAGTTCCCGATATCCTTCCGGCTACTTTCTCCAGCAGCGGTTCGGTCTCCAGATAGCGGCCCGCTTCCACGGCCAGTTCGCTCAGGACCATTTCCGCGTCGTAAGCCTCCCGGAAAAACCTACGGTCGACCCAAGCCGATGCGCGCGTAACCGCCCTCTGGCGAAAAAGCGCGATTCCGACGATGCCGATTCCCAGAGTCCGCGCCCAGCTTGCGGCCGACGACCCGCGAGCGCTGTTCGTCGCCATGTTGGCAAAGAGTACGATCAGGCCGATACGCAGCGCGCGCACGCCGCCGCGCGCCAATGCGTACTGCACACTCTGCCTGACGACAAAGCTCAGGTCCATCGCGCGTTCCACGACGATCACGTAGGCGAGCGTGACCGGAAAAAGCGCCATCATGGAGAAAGCCAGCGCCTGAAACGGCCACGGCACGCCCACCAGTACATCCTGATGCCGGATCACGGCATAGAGGACTATCGGGAACATGGGCGTGAAGCTCAGGGTCGCCCCTGTCCACAGAATCCTGAGACGGCGGCGCTCGTCCGGCGAGCTTTCCGTGCCGGATTTNNGCGCCGATATCGCGGGCAAACATCCAGAGAATGGCCCAGATAACCGACTCAACCGCGAACGCAGGCACCAGAAACAAGTATTTGACCCAGGGATAGCGGCGATCCGGTCCGAATTGCCGGGGAAAACAGATGCTGAACAGCATCATCGAAACGGCCCAGATCGAATTGCAAAACGCCGTCCAGAGCAACTGCAGATCCGGGAACGGGCTCCGCCAATCGGTCGCGTCGCTTAACAGGCCGCTGAATCCCACGAGAAGAAAAAGCAACAGCCAGGCGTTGCCATCGCGAGGGCGAATGAATGCCACGGCAAACCCCAAACCCAGACACACGACGGGGACGAATACCACCAGACACAAAGTGAGAGCAATGCTCGCGGCGGAATTGTAGTTGGGAACCTGATCGCCGATTACGATGTTCCTTTCCACGGTCCGGCCCGTACGTTCGGTGAGAACCAGTTTCAGCTGGTCGCCCGGGCGGGCCTTCGACACGATGTCGTCGTACTGCCTCTTCGCCGTGAATGGATGCCCGTTGAGCGAAAGAATCTCGTCGCCGAAGAAAGGACCGCTGCCAATCGTTCGCGTGGCGTTCATGATGCTGAACGGCGCGGCGGGAACATCGGCCGGGTGGGCGATGGTACGGAAGACATACGCGATGTTGCCACCCTCAAAAAACGCTGCCCAGGCGAAGATTAAAACCAGCAGTGCGTATTGGCGCCACAGACGAGTCATCGGTTGTCAATTATTACACGGTTGCCCCGACGCTCGGTTCGTTTCCCGCGGACAGGGGCGGACAGGCGGTCAGGCAGCCAGTTTCATCACCAGCAGCGTCATATCGTCGTACTGTTTGGTGCTGCCGGTGAACGCGTCGGCGAAGCGGAAGATCCCCTCGATCATCTCCTTCGCTCCGGCACGCGCGCACGCTCTGGCGGCGGCGATGAAACGCTCTTCTTCCCACTCCTCGTCCCGCTCGTTCATCGCTTCGCTGATGCCGTCGGTATAGCCGACGAAGATATCGCCCGGCTGCAACTGGCAGCTATCCATGGTGTAACCGACGCCGGGCAGCAAACCCACCACTGGCCCGCTCGCCTCCAGGCGTAAGGCCTCGCCGCCCCGTAACACGATCGGTGCATTGTGACCCGCGTTGACGTAAGCGAAATGCCGGGTCGCCGGATCGAACTCCCCATAAAAAAATGTCGCGTAGCGGTTACTCTGGGAAGCGTCGTACACAAGTTTATTGACGTTCCGCATGAGCTCGGAAAGATCGTGAATCTCGGCCATCGCCTGGCCGCGCAACGACGCCTGGAGACTCGCCATTAACAACGCGGCGGCGATGCCTTTGCCAGAGACGTCGCCGATGGCAATTCCGAGCCTGCCGTCCGGCAGTTCGATGAAGTCGTAGTAGTCGCCGCCTACGCCGCGGGCCGGCCTGCAGTAGCCGCAGCAATCCACGCCGGCGATCTTCGGAACTTTTTGCGGAAAGAGCCGTTCCTGCACCTCACGCGCGATCTCCAGTTCCCTGTTCATCACCTCGCGATGCGCGGTCTCATTGGCGAGCGACATCGCCAGTCGGCTGTTTTCGAGCGCCATGCCCATCTGCCACGCGACGGCCTGCAGGAGGCGGATATCCGTCTTTGAATAAGGAGCCTCGGACATTTTGGGCCCCAGGCTCAGAATGGCGGTAATCCGGCCATCCTGACTGCCGCGCCCCCTGAGGGCCACCAGCAACTGCGAACGCATAAAATCGAGGGTCTGAAGCTCCTCCGCATCCAGCGTTTGAATCCAGGGCTGCGGATTTTCGAAATAGACCTCCAGCGGGGCATTGCGCTCGCGCAGCGCCTCGACGATGTGGCTGTCGGCAGCGATGTCCATGGGCTCGCCGGCCCGTGTCGTATAGCGCGTCCTGTAGGCGTCGCCCTCCAGTATTAAGACCACGATGTCCGGCACATGCAGAGTGCTGGATATTCTCTCCGCCACCTTCTCCCTCAGTGGACCGGCCTCCACATAGCGGCCCGCTTCGACGGCCAGTTCGCTCAAAACGATTTCCGCATCGTAAGCCTCGCGAAAGAACTTACGATCGATCCAGGCCGACGCGCGATTGGCGTTTTTTCGTCTCAGTACCACCAGACCGGCGACGGCCGGGACCAACAAAACGGGCCGCTCTTTTCCCGTCTTCGACACGAAAACGGAGACAGCGAGGCCGATCACAAGGACGCGAGCCGCCGTCAGACCCCCTCGCGCCAACGCGTATTGCACGCTCTGCCGGACCACGAAGCTCAGGTCCATCGCGCGGGCCACCACGATGACGTAGGCCAGCGTAATCGGGAACAGCGCCATCATGCCGAGAGCGGTCACCTCGATCGGCCAGGGTACAAAGGCAAAAAGGTCGGATTTTTTGTAAAGCGAATAAAGCGCAACCAGAAACATCGGACCCAGAGCGATCTGAGTGCCTCGAAGCAGGATCCGCAGGCGGCGGCGGGCGTCCGGAGCGGTTTCCATCGCGGTCTTCGCTCCGAGAACGGCGAAAAACGCGCCGATCCCCACCATTTCCAAAATGGTGTGAAGAAAGAAGACGTCGATAAACAGCGGACGGAGCGGGATGGCGGCATTGATATCGTGGTTCCAGATCCAGCCGACCGCCCAGAAAATAAGTTCGACGCCCACAGTCGGGGCCAGAATTAGATATTTCAGCCATGGTAGCCGGCGGTCGAGCTCAAAGCGAATGGGGAAACCGATGGCGAACAGCAGCATCCAGATCACCCAGGTCGAAGCCCACATCGCATTCCAGACAAATGACAGGTCCGGAAAGAGGCTGTCCCAGACGGAGCCAGTCACCAGCACGCTGAATCCCGTCAGAAGGAACAAAAGCAGCCAGGCATTCTGATCGCGCGGACGGATGAACGCGACGCCGAAACCAAGTATCAGACATAACAAAGGGATGAGGAAATCCAGACATATTGAGAGGCCGATGCTGGACGGCGAGCTATAATTCCCGGTCTGGCTGGTAACCGTAACCGTCTTCTCGACCGCCCGCCCCGAGGGTTCACTGAGGACCAGGAGCAGTTTGTCCCCCGGATGAGCTCTCGCGACAATTTCGTCGTACTGCTTCTCCGACGTGAGCGGCCGGCCATTGATCGACAGGACTTCGTCCCGATAAAGCGGGCCGGTCCCGATTTTCCGCGTGGCGGCCGTCAGCGCAAAAGGCTTTGAAGGGACTTCCCCGGGATGTCGCATGGCATGGAGCGACTGCATCATGTTTTCGGCGTCGTATGCAGCCGCGCAGATGAAAAGGAAAGCCAGAACCGCGTATTGTCGCCACGCCCGGGTCATTGGTTGACAATTATTGCACGCCCGCCCGGTCACTCTGCCGCCGACCCTGGAAACAGCGCACGACCTGGCCGCGCGCCGCGGCCCGTGCGCTGTCAACGCTATAGTGGAATTTCCTCCCCGGCAATGCCATTCGCAACCATTCCTGAAGCAATTGAAGAGATCCGCGCCGGCCGAATGCTGGTGGTGGTCGACGACGAAGACCGCGAAAATGAAGGCGATCTCACCATCGCAGCCGAAAAAGTCACGCCGGAGATTATCAATTTCATGGCGACGCACGGGAGGGGCCTGATTTGCCTCTCTCTGACCCCCGAGCGCTGCGACGAGTTGCGCCTGCCGCTCATGTCGCCGAACAATACGTCGAACTTCGGAACCGCGTTCTGCGAGGCCGTCGACGCGCGTGAAGGCGTGACGACCGGCATCTCGGCGGCCGACCGCACTCGTACGATCCTGGCTTGCGTCGATCCCGCCACTCGGCCGAACGACCTCGCGCGTCCGGGCCACATCTTTCCCCTCAGGGCGAAGGAAGGCGGCGTGCTTGTGCGCGCGGGCCAGACCGAAGCGGCCGTCGATCTCTCGCGACTGGCGGGCCTTCACCCCTCAGGCGTGATCTGCGAGATCATGAACGACGATGGCACCATGGCCCGCGTGCCGCAGCTTAACGAATTCTGCGCGCGCCATGGCATCAAGATGATTTCCGTGGCCGAACTGATCCGGTTCCGGCTGAAGAACGAGCACTGCGTCCACCGCCGCGCCGAGGGCAGCATTCGAACGCCCTACGGCGATTTCCGTACCATCCTCTATACAAGCGATCTCAGCCCGGAATCGCATCTGGCGCTGGTGCGCGGCCAGATCGCCGGCAAGAGCAAAGTGCTGGTGCGCATGCATTCCCACTGCGCGTATGGCAATCTTTTCGGCGCGTCGCCCTGCGACTGCCAGGAGTTGGTGCGAGGGTCGATGAAGCGCATAGCCGAAGAGGGCGAAGGCGCTCTGGTTTACCTGCACCCTACGGGACTGGGTTTGCGCGTGGAAGATGGAAGGCTGGTCGGGCACGACCGGCATATCTCGCAGCCGCCGCTTCAGCACGAAGTCGGCATCGGGGCGCAGATTCTGTCGGACCTGGGGCTTCGCACGATTCGTTTGCTTACGAATCATCCGAGGCGAATTGTAGCGCTTGAGGGGTTTGGCATCGAGATTGTGGATCAGGTGGCGGTGGGGTGAGGGGTTGCGGGGGGCGGCAAGCACGACGCAAGATAGCCGCAGGGGTGCAAGTTTCCTGGTGCCCGGGGCGGGAATTGAACCCGCACGCCCCTTGCGAGGCTACGGATTTTAAGTCCGTTGCGTCTGCCGATTTCGCCACCCGGGCACAATGAAAACAAACACCTATTCAGCAACAGCCCTCTCGCCACTACCCAATGTGGGGGAATTTGTGGGGAATGTGCGCAGATTCATCGCCATCATGCGCTTTTAAGCAGTTCATCGCCTCTGGCGACGGATGAACACGCCGCTGAGAAACCGTCACTGTAGAATGCTTCATCAACCCCATTATAGTGAAGGCATCAGCTCGGGACTCGCCCAGTCGCGTCCCGAACGTATGCCGTAACGAATGCAACGAAGTCGGCAGGCATCTCGAGCAGCGTCCGAACGCGCGCGTGTTGCTGGCGGCGGTGACTATTTCGGCCACGGCGACCTGTCCGTGCGGTGAAAACGCCCCTTCGTTGTCGGCCCTCCAGTGACTGAGCATTTTTACGATCCGCTTGGTGACCGGTACGTTGCGGGACTTCTTGCTCTTGCTTTGACGGAAAGTACTGGCAGATTTCCGAATTGCCTGTGTTCCGAAACGTGGCTTCCCCCGGACTTGGGTTGGAACGGGAGTGCGGTAGACCGATCTTCGGACCAGGGCACCGGGCCAGTGGCCTCGAACGGCCTGGATTCGAGCTTCCCAAGCCGCCTGTCCGGGATCATGCGCCCCACTGGCACTTTGATGGGATGGCGTGGCCAGGAATGATAGCCGACCTGCCTGTCAATCCTGCAGGCGGAATGCGTAGTAGTCCTCGCCGCCTGCGACCAGAATGTACTGGTGGCCGTCCATCACATATGTGATCGCGCTGTTACTCGGGTTCGCCCGCAGTTGACTATGCCCGAAAGGCTTGCCGACCCGCGCGTCGAATGCGATGAAATTGCCGGATCCGCCGCTGCCGAACAACAGATTGCCCGCCGTCGTCATCAGCGACTGTGATCCAATGTTCGTCCGATGCCTCCACGCGATCTTGCCGGTCCTGTAATCGACCGCGCGCAGTTCAGCAAGTATCGAACCCCGCCACGCTCCAGTCCGCCATAGCCTTCGGGCTTGGAGTCGAGATCGGTTCTGTAAAAGATGCTGAAGGCTTCCGTCACGCCCACATAGAAAAGACCCGTATCGGGCTTGAAGGCCGGGTTGGGCCAGCCTGTGCCGCCGTTTGAAGTAGGCGAAGTGAGCGAGCCGTTCACCATGGCCTCCTTCTCCGGATCGCGAATCGGCTGACCGTTCGCGGCAATACCCTTGTACCAGTTCGCGTATTCGATATACGGTGCCGTC
The DNA here is from genome assembly GCA_003136575.1 of Bryobacterales bacterium. Classification (GTDB taxonomy): domain Bacteria; phylum Acidobacteriota; class Terriglobia; order Bryobacterales; family Bryobacteraceae; genus BOG-234. The sequence goes on from PLEX01000208.1 coordinate 9,054, forward strand.
AGCACGTTCTTACCGTTGGTTCGGCCGAGCACGTAAAACAACCCGCCGCGATAAGCCTGCGCCAGCAGTTTTCGCGTTTTCCGTCAATTTCTCCATCAATGAGCACAGGCACCTGCGCAGCATCCCAATCATGAGTGTCGTGCGGGGAATATTGAAAATACCACGCCATCTTGCCGGTATCGGGGTTAATGGCGACAACCGACGCCGTGTACAGGTTGTCGCCCTCTCGCCCCTCTCCGACGAAAACAGGGTTAGCATTGCCGGTTGCGATGTAAACCAGGTTGAGTTCGGGATCGTAGGTAGGCGGGATCCAAACACCCCCGCCAGGGGGTCGGTGAGTTCGACCTTCGGAACACCGTTTTCGCGCGCCCAGGTGCGAGTGGTGCCGTCATCGAATCGGAGTGTAACGTCAAAATCCGTCTAGCGCATGGGAGGCTCTTTATATGTCTTCCCGTCGGGAGTCGAGACGGCTGCAGTAATGGTGTTGGCGGGAGGGGAGTTGTCGCGGCCCCGCGCCCCACGCCGCCTCGGGGCATGACAATACGGTCTTGAAGTGTCGCTGGGTCGTATTTAGCGCCCACGCCTTTGAGGTCGCCAGCAGGCGAATGGCACTTCGCGCATCCGCCGGCACCGTTGAAGCAGACCTCGCCCGCTTCGGCGTCACCGCCAGCAAAATGTCCAGGTGGACCTGACCACGGCCCTATGTTTCGACGACGCGGCTATGGACGTAGGCGGCGATATCAGCAACCTGGCTCATCTGGAGATCGAGTTTGACGGCCTTGAGGTGCACATCGCCTTTGAGGTACTGTCCGTAGCCGACGCCGTCTTCATCGTGCATCGTAATCGTTGAGCGAATCAGATCAGGTCCAGCCATTCCACCCTTTCCGTGGTCCCCGTGGCAATTGAGGCAGGTGGCCTTGTACGCTGCTTCGCCGCGCTTTGGCGTGGCGATCACTGCGAGAATCGCGCCGGCGGCAGCAGAGACACACCAAACAGCAACGCTTCTTTTCATTCGAAAAATCCCCTTTTCGAAAAAACAACAGCATGTCGTAGAGTGCGGTCCAGTGTCAACCGCCTTCATGGCCTCTGGTGTGCCTTGAACGCGTGTGAAAAGGGTCGGTACGCAGAATTGTCCAACGTCGCTCGCATGGCTGTGAACCGCCGCCGAACGGGGCGCTGAGTTATCGGTAGCGAATCGGGTCGGTTTAGAATGGCGAGCAACCCCCGCCGCATCGGGTTTCAAGGTAGCTTTTGTTGCAACTGGGGGTTGGGGTGACTCCGCAGCGGACGGCGGCGGCATTCCCGACCAGAATCGGGGCACCCGTTCCGCTCCAGAAGCAGCGGCGCGGGCGGCAAAACGCGGGGATGCGGCCGCTTCAAGACTCTGAAGAAAAACTGATAAACTGGCGGACGCGAGGTCAAAATATATGTCCCGTATCGCTCTCATTCTTCTTTCCGCCGCCGGGCTTTTCGCGGCAGACAACCCATGGGCCAAGGTCACAGATCTCCCGAACCGCTCCGAGCTTCGCATCTACCAAAAGGGCGTGCGCGACGCCATCACCGCGACCCTCGCCGACGCGACCGAGGAACGAATCGTCGTTGTGGTGAAAAACAAGCAAATGACTATCGCGAAAGAAGATATCGAGCGGATCGACGCCAGACCGGTCGAACCAAAGAAGAAACCAGAGGCCACTACTACCCAGACGACCTCCGATCCCGATCTCGCACCGCGCCTTGGCGCTGGCCCGCCGATGCCAACTACGTCGACGTCTTCCGGTATGAGCTTCGGTGGCAGCAAACCGGATTTCAAGACGATCTATATCAAACCGCGGGCCGCTCCCATGAATTAAACACTCGGCATGGACTTTGTGCACAATTGCCCGCGTTCGCCGCTCCCTTCAGGTCGACTGCGTGACAGCGAATCTCGATTTAAAGTGTGCAGCGCTTCCTGCGCAGTTCAGGATTCCTTCAGGCAGAATTGCTCTAATCGGCTGTGGTCAAGGAGGTGAATTATGCGTAAAATCGCTCTCGCGTTCATTTTGGTTGCGGCTTTCTCAGCCGCTCAGTCGGGCAGTGCTTACCGAATCACGCATACTTATGCCCTGGGAGGTGACGGAAGCTGGGATTACGTCGTGCCCGATCCGCCGAATCATCGTGTCTTCATTGCGCGTCAGACCCGCGTCATGGTGGTGGATGAGGATGACGGAACTCTGCTCGGGGAAGTTACCGGCATTCAGGGCGCGCATGGTACAGCCATCGCACAGTCCACCGGCCATGGATTCGCGACATCGGGCAGTGATCAGATGGTCGTGATGTTCGATTTGAAGACGTATCAGCCTCTGAGCCGGATACCCGCCGCGCTCGATACAGATGCCATCGTTTACGACAGCCCTTCCAATCGAGTGTTCACGCTGAATGGGGACGGGCACTCTTCGTCTGTGATTGATCCGAAGGCAGGAACCAGGATCACCGACATCCCGCTCGGCGGCAAACCGGAATATGGCGCTTCGGCGGGCGACGGCAAGGTGTACGCGAACCTGACTGACACCAGCGAAGTGGTCGAAATCGACGCGAAGAGCGCGACCGTATCGCGTCGCTGGCCTACAGCACCCTGTGCGCAGCCTGTTTCGATGGCGCTCGACACCGCGCATCACAGGCTGTTCAGCGGATGCCGTAGCGGGGTGATGGCGGTATTCGATTATCAGGCGGGCAAGGTGGTTGCGACGCTGAAGATAGGAACGGGAGTGGATGGCGCCGGCTTTGACCCGGCCTCAGGCGACGCGTTTGCATCGAATGCCGATGGCACGCTGACCGTGATTCACGAGGATTCGCCCGATCAGTATCACGTCGTCGAGAACGTCGAAACGCCGCAGAACTCGCGCAACATGGGATTGGACCCGACCAACCACCGGATCTTTATGGCGTCGGCAAAGTTCGGCGGGCCTTCCGGAGTTGGCAGAGGCAGACCACAGGCCCTGCCCGGGACGTTCGCGGTGATCGTCATCGAGCGGGCAGCCGGGCGCTGATGATCCATTCCCTGACACACGTCAATCGCGAACGCAGAACTTGCCCTCAGCAGGGCCATACCGTCCGGAAGCGGTCAACGGCGAGAGAGGAACGGGAGCGGCCGACTGCTGTGGTGTTTTGCCGCCGGCACTCACTTCGCGGCGGACGCCCAAAGGAGGTCCGGGGTTCGGGACTTTTCGCTCCCCGGATCTGCGTGGTACGTAGGACTGGCCGCCGCACGTCCACGTCCGGCGCCGACCATCCGTTTGTCGAGAGCCGTTTCTGGGCGTTTTCCCGCTGGGTGTGGAAGTGAGCGGAAAAAGTTCACCAATTGAACCAGAGAAAGGAAAAGGACATGAAGCTGGAAAGACGCAACAGGAAGGGACGGTTCAGGCACAGGCGCTGACAAGGCCTCAAGGAAGTATCGACGTGGAGTACGAGCGCACTCTGTAAGAAACCGCGGCCGTGGTTCGCGGGATGCGGCCTCCGGCGGCGACTAGTCGGAATCGCTGATTTGCCGCCGGCCGATGGGGTAGTCGATTGCCTGCCCCGCGGCTTTTACCCGCGTAGGCTCTATCCGGCGTTCCCGATGGGCCACACGACGGCCCGATTGTCGGCATCCCCTTAGTATTCTGAATATCAGCACTCATGCCGGCAGCTTACACATCGGGCGTGGAACTCGCGCCGCCCGAACTCATCGCGAAGTACGAACCCGTCATTGGTCTCGAAGTCCACTGCCAGCTTGCCACGCGGACCAAGATCTTCTGCGGCTGCCCCACCAGCTTCGGCGCGCCACCGAACACCAACGTTTGCCCTGTTTGCCTCGGGCTGCCCGGCGCGCTCCCGGTGTTAAGCCGCGATGCCGTCGAACTGGCCATTAAAGCTTCCCTGGCCCTCAATTGCACGGTCAATCCGATCTCCCGGTTCGCGCGCAAGAACTACTTCTATCCCGACCTCCCCAAGGGCTACCAGATCTCCCAATACGATCAGCCGCTTTCCGAGCACGGCGTAATCGATATCGTGGTTGATGGTCTGGCCAAACGCGTCGGCGTGACGCGCATCCACATGGAAGACGACGCCGGCAAGAGCCAGCACGAGGGCTTTAAGGATTCCGCGCGGTTCACCTACGTCGATCTCAACCGCAGCGGCACACCGCTGATAGAAATCGTCAGCGAACCCGACATGCGCTCTTCCGACGAGGCCGTCACCTATCTGGCCGAGGTGAAGCAGGCGCTGCAGTTCGTCGGCGTCTCCACCTGCGATATGGAAAAGGGCCATCTGCGCTGCGACGCCAACGTCTCCGTACGGCTGAAGGGCGCGGAAAAATTCGGCATACGCGCGGAAGTGAAGAACCTGAACTCGTTCCGTTTTCTGAAGCAGGCGATCGAATACGAGATAGCCCGGCAAGTGGCCATCGCCGAAAGTGGCGGACGGATGTTTCAGGAAACGCGCTTGTTCGATCCCGATACCGGCGAGACGGTCGGCATGCGCAGCAAGGAAGACGCGCACGACTACCGCTACTTCCCNNGCGCACGACTACCGTTATTTCCCCGAACCCGATTTAGTGCCGCTGCGCGTGAGCGAACCTTGGCTGGCCGCGGTTCGTTCCACGATGCCCGAATTGCCGGCTGTCAAGCGGAAGCGTTTTGTAGAGTCGTATGGCCTCAGCGAATACGACGCCGATGTCCTTACTCAGAGCCGCGACATTGGCGAGTATTACGACGCAGTGGTTGGAGTCTACTCTGTCGGCCCGAAGATAGCGGCCAACTGGGTGATGGGCGACTTCAGCGCGCTGCTCAAGGGTGCCGACTTGGATATCGGTGCCTCTCCAGTCAGCGCACGAAACCTTGGCGACTTGCTTTGGCTAGTCCACGACGGCGAACTTTCCGGCAAGCTGGCCAAGGAAGTGCTCGAAAAAATGTTTGAATCCGGCGACACCGCCTCCATCATCATGGAACGTGAGGGGCTGCGGCAGATCAGCGATTCCGGCGCGCTCGGCAAGATTGTCGACGACGTGATTGCCGCGAATCCGAAGCAGGTCGAGCAGCTCCGCGGCGGCAAGACGGCCGTGATCGGATTCCTTGTAGGCCAGGTGATGAAGGCGTCGCGCGGACAGGCGAATCCGGCGGCGGTCAACGATTTGCTCAAGTCGAAACTTTCGTAAGGAGAGCGTGGAAGCATGTTGAAAGAAGGCGATAAAGCCCCGGTTTTCAAGGTTCTGACGGACTCGGGCGAGGAATTCGATCTTGCCGAACACCAGAACGAACGCATCGTTCTGTATTTCTACCCCCGCGCCGATACGCCTGGCTGCACCATCGAAGCCTGCGAGTTCCGCGACACCGCGAAGAAGTTCGTAAAGAAGGGCGTCACGGTGATCGGGGTCTCCCCGGACACTACCAAAGCCCAGTCGAAGTTCAAGGAAAAGTTCGACCTCAACTTCACGCTGCTGGCCGACGACAACAAGGCCATCGCGAACCTCTACGGCGTGATGAAGGAGAAGAACATGTACGGCAAGAAAGTGATGGGCGTGGCGCGAACCACTTTCCTGATCGATAACGGGAAGATCACCCGCATCTTCACCGGCGTCAAGCCCGAAGGCCACGCCGAAGAAATTCTGGCCGCGCTCTGAGCCGCCGGTTGCGCTACCAAACCGCCCGCGGATAATACTGCCGGATCTTTTCGTCCGCTGTCACCAGCGGCGAATACCCGTTAGCCTTCGCGTGCGCCACGATCATCCTGTCGAACGGGTCGCGCGTCCACGATTCGAACGTTGCCGTTTCCGCCACGTCCGCGAAAGAGTGATCGCACACCTGCATTCCCAGTTGCTCGCGCAGCTGCCTGACGATATCCTGCGCGACCCGGCGGCTGCGCCCGATCTCATGCAGATACGTCAGCTCAACCATCGCCATCGGTGAGATCAGCAGATCGTGCCGGTTCAGCGCGTCGAGCGCCGGCTGGCTGATCCTGGCGAGTTGGTTCTCGCAAAGCCAGAACAGGACATTCGTGTCCAGGTACGCTATCAAATCCCGGACCAGTCCTTAAGCCACTCCGCTTCCATCTCCGCCGCCAAGTCCTTGCTCGCCTGTTCCAGATCCACGTCCGGCGCAAGCGTTGGCTGGCCCACCAACCGTTCGAGTTTGTTCATCTGCGTTCCTTCCGGTACCACTTGAAACACCATTCCTTTGTAAACGAACTGCACCAGTTCCCCGCCAATTGCTTCCTCCACCAGGCGGAACAGGTCCTGGCGGAACCTTGTGATGGTCACCTGCACAAGTCCATAATAGCATATGTACATATCATAATGTACGTATGTACGTTCAATTAACCGCACAAGAAAAAGCCGGGTACCCGACAAAAAGCGGAGCACCCGGCTTCTTCAAAGTAGCCTATTGGATTGAAAGGTTTACCTGGCTTCGGTCTTCGCGCCAGCTTCGGACGCAGGAGCTTCCGCCCGTGAATACTTCTGTTCGCTGGAACTCGACAGTGCCGGAGACTCGGCGTCCACAGGCTGTCCACCGGGGTAGCCAGTTTCCGAAACGCCGGTCTGGGTCTGGTGCTTACTACCATCCGCCCCCGTCGTACTCGTCCCGCAACCGATCAAAAGACCTGCCGTGAGCAGGAGAGCGACAATACCCAGCTTTTGCACCATGTGACTATCATCTACAAACACAGCTGTAGTTTGCAAATACGTAACCAAAACACAATTTATGGTTGCAAAACCCTTGACGCCCACAACATATTGGGGCATGATTGCTACTGTTGGGTTCGGCAGAAATTCGCCGCGTGATAAGAATCGCCGGTCGAAACGCCGTCCGCCCCATGAATCGGAAGGAACATCAGTATGGCTGCCACCGCAAGTGCGAAACTAAAAGAATTGGCTACTAAACAAATCCCGGCGCCGACCCGCGCGGGAGTCGAGTTTCATCGCTATTTTACTTCCCGTCTCGAAGAGGGCAAGACCCCGTACGACGAGGTGGAGTGGGAAACCCGCACCGCTACCATCGGTAACGACAAAGGCGCAATCCTTTTCGAACAGCGCGACATCGAAGTCCCATCGGACTGGTCGCAGACCGCCACCAACATCGTGGCGAGCAAGTACTTCCATGGCAAGCTCGGTTCGCCCGAACGAGAACGCAGCGTGGCCGAACTCGTGCACCGCGTTGTCGATACCATTGCCGACTGGGGTCTGAAAGACGGCTACTTCGCCGGCCGTCAGGACGGCGAAAACTTCCGCAGCGAACTGGCCCACATGATGCTTCACCAGCATGCGGCGTTCAACTCGCCGGTGTGGTTCAACGTGGGCGTGAAGGAGTCCCGCGGCTACGGCTATTTCCACGATGCGGCCGAGGATCGGATCAAGAAGCTGACAAATGAAGCGCGACCGCAGTGTTCGGCCTGTTTCATCGTTTCGGTGAAGGACTCGCTCGAAGCCATTCTCGACCTCGCCAAGACCGAAGGCATGCTGTTCAAGTGGGGCTCCGGCACGGGCACGAACCTTTCGGCACTGCGCGAGGAAAACGGCTTGCTCTCGAGCGGCGGCCGCGCCAGCGGACCCCTCTCTTTCATGAAGGGCTTCGACGCGTTTGCCGGCGTCATCAAGTCGGGCGGCAAGACGCGCCGCGCCGCGAAAATGGTGATCCTCAACGCGGAACACCCCGATGTCCGCAATTTCATCTGGTGCAAGGCGAAGGAAGAAAAGAAGGCGCACACGCTGATTGAAGCGGGTTACGATTCCTCGCTCGATGGCGACGCCTATAGTTCGATCTTCTTCCAGAACGCGAACAACTCGGTCCGCGCCACCGACGAATTTATGCAGGCCGTGGTCGAGGACAAGGAATGGTGGACCCGCTCGGTCGGCAACGGCGAAAAGAAAGACCGCTACATGGCGCGAGACCTCATGCGCGACATCGCCGAAGCCACCTGGCAGTGCGGCGANNTATATGTTCCTCGACGATTCCGCCTGCAACCTTTCGTCGCTCAACCTGATGAAGTTTGTCGGCCCCAACGGCCAGTTCGACGTCGAAGCCTTCCGGCACGGCGTCGATACGCTCATCGTCGCGCAGGAGATCCTCGTCGATAACGCGGCTTACCCCACCGAAAAGATCGCGCAGAACTCGCACGATTACCGCCCGCTCGGCCTCGGATTCGCCAATCTCGGCGCGCTGCTGATGTCGTTCGGCATCCCGTACGATAGCGACCGCGGCCGCGACCACGCCGGCGCGATCAGCGCCCTCATGAGCGGCCAAGCCTATCTAACCAGCGCCCGTATTGCCGCGTCAACCGGACCGTTCCCCGGCTACGAAAAGAATGCCGAGCCGTTCCTCGAAGTGATCCGTATGCACCGCGATTGCGTGAACGGCATCAACCACCGCAATATTCCGACCGACATGTTCCAGGGCGCGAAGAACGTCTGGGAAGAAGCGTACGAAGCCGGCAAAGAACACGGTTATCGCAACGGCCAGGTTTCGGTGATCGCGCCGACCGGAACCATCGGCTTCATGATGGATTGCGACACCACAGGCATCGAACCCGATCTGGCGCTGGTTAAGTACAAGAAGCTGGTCGGCGGCGGCATGATCAAGATAGTCAACCAGACCGTGCCCCAGTCGCTCATCAAGCTGGGCTACACGCCCGAACAGGTGGAAACCATCGTCAGCCACATCGACGCAACGGGTACCATCGAAGGCGCGCCCGCGCTCCGGCCCGAACATCTTCCCGTCTTCGATTGCAGCTTCCGCCCGGCTAATGGCACCCGCACGATCCACTACGCAGGCCATCTGAAGATGATGGGCGCCGTGCAGCCGTTCACGTCCGGAGCTATTTCCAAAACCATCAATATGCCCGAAGAGTGCACGGTTGAGGACGTCATGGAAGCCTACATCGAAAGCTGGCGTCTCGGTCTGAAGGCGGTCGCCATCTACCGCGATAATTCGAAGAAAGTGCAGCCGCTGAGTTCCGGCTCGGCCAAGGGCGAGAAGAAGGCGTCGGCATCCACTCTCACGGGCACGAAGGAAGCGGCGGCGATCATTGAGAAGATCGTCTATCGCCCGGTGCGCCGCAAGCTGCCGGACGAGCGTACATCGATCACGCACAAGTTTTCGATCTCCGGACACGAAGGGTACGTCACCGTCGGACTCTACGAAGACGGCACTCCCGGCGAACTTTTCATTCGTATGGCGAAAGAAGGGTCGACGATCGCAGGCATTATGGACAGCTTCGCGACGTCCATCAGCTACTGTCTGCAATACGGCGTGCCGCTGAAGTTCCTGGTCGCGAAATTCGGCCACGTGCGTTTCGAGCCGATGGGCTGGACCGGCAATCCGCAGATCCCGTTTGCAAAATCGATTCCGGATTACATCTTCCGCTGGATGGGCTTTAAGTTCCTCGGACCGGAATACGGAGTGACGGAGGCCGGTGCGCCGCCGATATTGCGCCCGACGGAAGAAAGTCCTCAGGAGTCGCTGCCGTTTCAGGCTGCGGTCACCGCGGACGCGCCGCTCTGCGCCGAGTGCGGCGGCATGATGACACGCAACGGTAGTTGTTATAAGTGCGAAAACTGCGGCGGCACCAGCGGCTGCAGCTAATACTCATGGAACGGCGCGGTAGCGGCATGTGTGCTGCCGCGCCGGAGAAAACCCAATGGTATCCATCGCCCGACAGGACTTTATTACTGCCAAGGCCCGGGAGGTTCTAAGCTCCTTTTGGCGTCACAGCGTTGGCGTTGCGTCGACTGCACTCGATATTGATGGCTTTTTTCCACTGCGAGTCGATTTGCTTGCGCGGCAAGTCGGTCTCGAAATCGATGAACCAGATTCTATCCCCTCCGACAAGGCGGGCTTCGAGGTGGCGGGAATGATTGATCGCCCAAGTCGCCGCATCACCATTGCACAGAAATTCCCCGCAGAGTACCGGCGATTTACGACGGCGCACGAGATTGGCCATTGGTTTTTACACCCTAGCTTGACCTATCACCGGGATCGACCGATCCAGGGAGGCGAGCACTCCAACCCAAGGAGGGAAACGGTTGAGCAAGAGCCAGATTTGTTTGCTGCCGAACTATTGATGCCTAGGAAACGGTTACACGACCTTTTTTCGAAAGCGTTCGGAAGTCCTATCTCAGGCCGGGACAGGGAAAAGCTTGAGTTGCTGCAAATGCACAAACCGCAGCTAAATCTGGCGAGGTTAGAGAGTGAATTACGCCTCCGTTCGCTGCTAATCGCCGAGGTGTGTTCGCTGGGGCCGGTGATATTCCGGCCGTTGCACAGAGTCTTCGGCGTCTCCGTGACAGCTATGGCTATTCAGCTCGAGGACTTACGTCTCGTGACATGAGGGAAACATGGGCAATTTCAGACAAGAAGCGTGGGGCCGCCTCGAGTACAATCCCGAGTCGGACGATTTTGAGGCTTACCTGCGTTCGGCCGACTGCCGAACAATGATCACGAACCCGATATCCGCCGGAGTCCTAGTGACGGGAAAGTGCAATCTGAAGTGCGAATTCTGCTATGGAAACGACGAATCCCTCCCAAATGCGGAAATAGCTCCCGCCCAATGGAACCGAATATTTGCGCACCTTCGATCTTGGGGCCTGATGCGGGTCGACATCTCGGGCGGGGAGCCCACGATGAGAAAAGACCTGCCGAGAATCGTGGAGGCGGCTCAATCACACGGACTCGCAGTTGTGGTTAGTACAAATGGGCTCGTATTGAACCCCTCGCGGCTCAGCGATTTTCCGGACGTCCGCTGGCATGTGAGCCTCGACTCGGGACTCGACGAAGTCCACGAACTCAGCCGCTTGCTTCCGGTTCTCAAGCCCTCATTCGGATCGCTCAGAAAGGCTGCGAACTTCCTGATGTGCTGTGCGGAGCGGGGCCTCCGGTGCCGGGCCATGACTTGCATTGGCGTGCACAACCGAGAGGCGCTGTTCACGCTGGGCGAAAAGCTGGCTCTATGGGGAGTCACCGACTGGAACATTTCCCGAGTCCTCAAGGCTGGACGTGCGCTGGCAGGGTACGAAAGTCGTTACGAGGTTGACAACGATTCCCTATTGAAACAAGTTAATGACCTCCGACACGCCTTCCCTTTCATACGAATTCGTTACTCGAATCGCACTGAACAAGACGGATATTTCCTTCTCGTACTCCCAGACGGCTCTCTCGCAACCCAGTACACCGACGGTCGCGATAAAGTCCCACTCGGCAACCCGCTCGAAATGACTTTGGCTGACCTGCAAGATCATCGGGAATTCGACTTGTCGAGCCACGGTCGAAAATGGATCGCCGCGGAGTTGGAAATGCCGGGGCGCGACGATCGAATGCCATTGCTGCCGAACAGCCCGCTCTTTATTGGCGGCCCGCCCAGATTTGGAATCCTGTAGCTCCCCGGTTGTTTCGCAATCTTCTGGTCGCGAAATTCGGCCACGAGCCGTTCCAGCCGATGGGTTGGACCGGCAATCCGCTGATTCCATGCGCCAGCTTGCGCCGGGTGAGGCTGCATGATGACAGGCAACTGCAGTTGTTACAAGCGCAAAAACGGCGACGGAGCCAGCCTCTTCAGCTGAGATCAGATTTCGACCTTGGTGATTGACCAACAGCTTTACGCTTCCCGATCCCAGCCTCAGCCCTTCGACCCGCCAATCCTCGCGCCTCATTCGCGCGGTCCCTCAGTTCAAGATTCATCATCAACGCATCCAGACGCTGGTCGATGCTTCTCGTTGGCCGTTGCCGTCTTCCGTGCTTATATCGTAAGCGTCGTAAGCCGGGCAGTTCCCGCTTCTTCCCAAGGCGGCGTAGCACGGTACCTCGTGTGTAGTCAGGATTTGTCGGTGTGCAATGGCGGACAGCCCTTTCGCGCCACCGAGCGTCAAATGGCATCCCCCGACGCTAACGCGCGTGGCCCTAGCCCGGCGGCAACAGGCTCCGGTAACTGCCACCCTGCCACCGGGATCGCAGTTGCCCACGAGCTTTCAAACATTGAGCGAAACGTATTCAACAGCACTCCGTCCTGGGTCCGAAATGATATCTCACTATACTCTCTATCGATGTTCAAGAAAGCGAACACGCCTTCTTCGCAGTCCTCCATCCACATGAACATCATCATGGCTGCGTCCGTTACGACACGCATCTTCACACCCTTCTTTTGAAGTTCCCATCGGTAATGGTCTTCCAAGGTGATTAGTGTAGCCTCGAAGGCTTCAGGTGTAGATGGCTCAGGCAATCCGGGGTAACAGGCCTCGAAGAAATTCTTGAACTTCAGCGTTGTCTTTTCGTCTTCAAAGTTAGCCTTGCGGAACTGGGTTTCGTGGCTGAATTGCGCCGGCTTCGGGCCGTATACGAGCATCCGAATATCGACGTGTTTGTCGAGCGCCTGCTTGAGTTTATACATATAGGCTTCAAACGCTGCGTGATCTGAATACTGTCCATAGGCTACAAAATCAACCATGATATCCAACCGGCGAACTGCCTTGCCGACGACGTGGACAATCGCGTCAATATTTTTGGGGAAAAGACCGACGAAGCGTGTCGACATAGAGCTGGCAATGACTTCTAGTCTCTTCTCTTGCTCCTCCATCAGCCTTTGCTGATCAATCAATCGCGTCCGCTGGTCCGCCAAGCTCTCCTGTTGCCGTTTTCCGTCGCGATAACCGATTAACGCGAAGGCAATTCCGATGACGGCGCCAAGGATCTCTGCGGCCAAACTCACCCATTCCTTCAACATAGACGCCCTGCCCTCCTCTACCGAGAGAGTGTATCAGAAAGAGCGCACTTGCGCAGCGAATTCAATCCCAATCAAACATGCGGCGCGGTGCCGGTCGTCGGATGCGCACTCGCCTTTGTCTTTGTCCTTCCGATTGCTGCTCGGGGGCGGGCGGCATCCGAAAGGCACATGGCGCTGAGCCTAATGGCGAGTCCCAGCACGGCTGCCACGGCTCATTCCCGCATGAGGTCGTCCGATTGCCCAGGGCCATGACCAGCCTGCGCCGGCCACCAGCGTCGAAAATCCGATACTGTTGCGATCGCGGCCATTCTGCGCCTCCACAAGACCGCTGACGTCTGCCGATAATGACAATCGTCGCCTACAGTGCACTGCCGGACTATCGCCGGCATTATGGACAGCTTCGCCACGTCGATCAGCTACTGTCTGCAATACGGCGTGCCGCTGAAGTTCCTGGTCGCGAAATTCGACCACGTGCGTTTCGAGCCGATGGGCTGGACCGGCAATCCGCAGATCCCGTTTGCAAAATCGATTCCGGATTACATCTTCCGCTGGATGGGCTTTAAGTTCCTCGGACCGGAATACGGAGTGACGGAGGCCGGTGCGCCGCCGATATTGCGCCCGACGGAAGAAAGTCCTCAGGAGTCGCTGCCGTTTCAGGCTGCGGTCACCGCGGACGCGCCGCTCTGCGCCGAGTGCGGCGGCATGATGACACGCAACGGTAGTTGTTATAAGTGCGAAAACTGCGGCGGCACCAGCGGCTGCAGCTAGAGGAATCCTATGTCAGAGCCCACGGTACGGCCGTCCCCGCTTAGAAACATCTTCGACCGCGTGGTAACGAAGAAGTCTCGCAGCGGCCTGTCGAAGATCCGGGTCAGGCTCACCTCCATCTGCCAGATCGACAGGTCCCAGTCGTACCCGTCGCCGCGGTCCTCCGGTCGCAGCGGCAGCGGGATGCGCTTCAGCCACTTGCGGAAAACGCGGTCGATCTGCACCGGCTCCAGCGAATCGGAGATCTCCTGAAGCTTCTCCGGCTGGTCACAGGAAAGGAAACCGTTGTCGAGCGCCTCATAGCCGATCCCGCGTTTGTCCAGTCTCCGCTTCGCCCACTCATGGCCATCGGCCCGAGGCGAAGACCCGCGCCGACCTTATCCCTGACAAGCAGAACCATGAGCCTGAGCCTGTGGCCAACACAGCTTGATCCCCACGGCGCATCGCTGCACACTTTGAGGAACAGTGGCCCGAAGTCCTCGTCATCGATATAGAAATAGTAGTGGTTGACATAAACCGTTTTGTCGCGGTTGAACTGGAGCGTGAAGGCATACACGGACCGCCTCAACCGGACGAAAAAGGCCGACCGGGAGTATAAGAAGACGCACGATCTGCTGAAATCCCACGCACAGTGGGCAAAGCGGCCTGAAATCCGCGCAGAAAAGCCTGGAACACCAGCTAACGACCGGAGTCAGAACCACCATAATGCCCACACGTTCGCGGACATCCGCGGCGATTGCTGCGAATCGAAGATCTTATTTCGTTACAATGGCATCAGCATTCCGCATGTTACCGGCATTAATCAGCTTCGGTGTTCCCCGGTTCAGTCCTACGGCTGTCCTGGATATTCTCGTGGTCGCGCTGGTACTGTACCAGTTGCTCCAGATCGTCAGAGGGACTCGCGCCGCCCATATTCTGGCCGGTGTGCTGACCGTTGTCATCATGTACCAGGTGGCCGTCCAGCTGGGCCTCGAAACTCTCCGCTCGATGCTGTCGTTGCTCGCGCCGTACACCGCGATCGCCATTCTCGTGCTTTTTCAGCAGGAGATCCGCCGCGCCCTCGGCAGGCTGGGCCGACGGCGTCTGTTGGGAGGCTTCCGTGAACCCGAATCGACCGAGGAGATTCTGCTTGCCGTCGCAGCGCTCTCCCGCGACCGTTTCGGCGCATTGATCGTTATGGAGCGAGACGCCGGACTGCGGACCTTCGTCGAAAGCGGTGTTCGTCTGGACGCCAATGTATCCCGCGATCTGCTGCTATCCATCTTCCTGCCGGGCACGGCTCTGCACGATGGCGCGGTGATCGTCCAGAAGGACCGTATCGCGGCGGCGGCCTGCTTCCTGCCGCTCAGCGTGCGGCCTGAAGTTTCCACTCGTCTCGGCACCCGCCATCGGGCTGGTCTCGGCATTACTGAGGAATCGGACGCTCTGGCCCTGATCGTGAGTGAAGAGACCGGCGCAATCTCGGTCGCGGCGGCGGGGGAACTGGAATCGGGCGTCACGATTGAACGCCTGGAAGAGCGAATTCGCCGTCATTTCGGTTTCAAGGGAGTCATTGCGCACGGCCCGCCGCGCATGTCGGATCCCGCCGGAGACGGCCCGGCTCACGACGCGGTGGGAACGGCCAGAGCCGAGCGCGAAGGGCAGAAGGTCGGGCGATGATCGCCGCAAGTCTCAGGACGCTGGTCACGCACAATTTCGGACTGAAGGCGGTGGCGCTGCTGGCGGCGTTCGGGCTCTGGTACAACATTGCCAGCGAACCTGAATTGGCCACCATCGTCTCGGTGCCTATCGACTATAAGAATTTCCCGAAGGATTTGGTCATCAGTTCCGAACCTGTGGACTCCGTTTCCGTGGAAGCCCGCGGACCGGCCAACGAATTGCGCGCTATGCAGCAGACGCGGATCGCCGCCGTGATTGATTTTTCGAGCGTTCATGCGCCCGGCGAGCGAACTTTCACGCTGACCAGCGCCGAACTCCGGCCGCCGCGGGGCGTGACGCTGTTGCGGGCGATACCGGAGCAGCTCCGCTTCACCTTCGAGCACCCGAAGACGAGCAAACTTCGCGTGGAGGTGCAGTTTTCCGGCGCGCTGCCGCGCGGGCTGATTCGGACTCGCACGATGGTGGAACCCGCCGAACTGGCGGTTACCGGGCCGGAGAGCCGAGTGTCCGCCGCGCGCAGCGTGCAGACCGATCCGTTCGATCTCTCCCGCGTGACCGCCGCCGATGCGCCGGAGGCGGCGCAGGATCTTTCGGCTTTTATCGCCGACCCCGAACTTCGCTTCGCCGGTGCGCCGCGCGTTAAAGTGAAGATTCACGTCGAGAGAACTCGTTAACGCAAACATGGCAAAAAAGCTTTTTGGCACGGATGGCATCCGCGGCAGGGCGGGCGAGTTTCCGCTCGATCCACGCACGGTCGTCGCGCTGGGGATGGCGCTGGCGGAGGACCTGGACCATCACAGAAATACGGGGCCGGTTCTGATCGGAATGGATACGCGCGAATCGGGTCCGGCCATAGCGGCGCAACTGGCCTATGGGCTGCGCGCGGTTGGCACTCGCGTCAGCGTGGAGTTTGCCGGCGTGCTGACCACGCCGGGGGTTGCTTATTTGACCCGTACGGGGCATTATCCGGCGGGCGTGATGATTTCCGCTTCCCACAATCCGTTTGAGGACAACGGCATCAAGGTGTTCGCGCATTCGGGTTTCAAATTGCCGGATGGGGAAGAGCACGAAGTGGAAGAAGCGATTTTCCGCCTGTTGCCGGACGTGGAAGCGCACGGGCCGCGACGCGCGGCGCCAAATAGTTCAGGAACACCCGCCCAGGCGGATGGCGCGGCCAGGTCTTGCGCGCGTTCCTCCGAAGCGCAAGAGCCGCCGAACCCGGCGCCAGAAATCGGAGGAACCACCCGGTCAGCCGGGTCCGGCGGCGTAACTTGCGCGTATTTCTCAGACGACCGGTGCGACATTGCCCCGCTGACGGCCTCGATCGGTCCGCAACCGTATCTGGATTTTCTGCTTTCGACGCTGTCCGCCCCGGCATCCGGCCGCCCTTTGGCCGGTCTCAGAATCGTGTTGGACTGCGGAAATGGCGCCGCCTCGGCATTGGCGCCGGATCTGTTCCGCCAGGCGGGCGCGGACGTGACCGCGATCCACAGCCAGCCGAACGGCCGCAACATTAATCTGAACTGCGGGGCGTTGCATGTCGAGAGCCTTCGCGCGCAGGTATTGGCAAACGGCGCGGATGCCGGCGTCGCGTTCGATGGCGATGCGGATCGCGTCATGCTGGTTGCGCCCTCCGGACGCATCGTCGATGGCGATGCCATGTTGCTGATCGCCGCGCGCCGATTGCAGGCCGACGGGCATCTGCCCGGGAATCTGGTGATTTCAACGGTGATGTCGAACCTTGGTCTGGAAAAGGCCCTGGATCGGCTGGGCATTGCGATGCCGCGCACTCCGGTAGGCGATAAATACGTGCTGGAGGAAATGGTTCGGCGCGGGGCGGCTCTGGGCGGCGAGCAATCGGGGCACATCATCTTCCGCGAATATGCGACGACGGGCGACGGGATACTGACCGCGCTGAAAGTCCTGGAAACCGCAGTCATGGCGGGTGCGACGCTCGACGACCTGACGGCGGATTTGATCGTGTATCCGCAATTGCTGGTGAACGTGCGGGTGAAGGAGCGGCGGCCCTTGCAGCAACTGCCTCGGGTCACAGACGAAATCCGGGCTTGCGAGGCCGAACTGAACGGATCGGGAAGAATTCTGGTCCGCTATTCCGGCACGGAGCCGCTGCTGCGGGTCATGGTGGAGGGGCTGGAAAACGGACATGTTCGGAAATTAGCCGATCGCGTCACAGCTGCGATCCATGCCGACCTGGGGTAGTATCGGTTGAGGTTTCCGATGACGAAAACCGAACTTTACGAGTTCATCCTGACATGCAGGTACGGGGTGCTGGGTACGATTTCCTCAACCGGCACGCCGCAGTCGGCGCTGGTCGGGATCGCGGTTACGCCACAGCTTGAAATTGTCTTCGATACGGTCCGGCGTTCCCGTAAGTACGCCAATCTCGTGGCCCGGCCCGCGTGTTCTTTCGTGATCGGGGGATGGGGACCGGGCGAACAGACAGTGCAGTTCGAGGGCGAAGCGGAGGAACTGAAATGGCCCGCGCTGGAGCGCCATCGGGCGGTTTATTTCGGTGCCTGGCCCGACGGTCCCGAGCGAATGCACTGGCCGGGGATTGTCTATTTTTTGGTGCGGCCTAAGTGGATCCGTTACAGCGATTTCGATCGGCAACCGCCGGCGATACACGAATTCGATTTTCCGGCGGGAATCGGGATCGAGTCCTGAGCGCGCCATGCCGGCGCTTCAGTGATCCTTGAAGAGTCCCAGCACCTTTGCGCTCGGCGGCGAAGCTTTGTAGGCATGCCCATCGAATACAAATTCGAGGCAGTGGATTGTCGCTTTCGGGAGCACCCTATTGCCCTTCAGACAGTCGCTGGTGTCCGCGGGCGTCATCTTCCTGCGTCCGATCGATGCGTTAACAATTATGCCTGGGTGGCCGGGTGTCCCGCCACGTGAGAACGCCACTGTGTCGATGCTGGAACGGATCACGTGAAAAGGCTTCCGCTCATCGGCATCGTTACTGCCGCAGGTGATGGTGTGCATCGGTTAAAGAGAAAATGTGTTGGTGCGATCGTCTTCCGCCATAAGCGACCCTGTCGGTGCCAGAAGATCCCCGACGTATAGATCCGTCACGACGATTCCCTGCGCACGACTACCACCGATGCATACGAGAACGTCCCGCCTGTCGCGGAGCTGAACCTTGTGGCACTCCGTTGTATCGACGCCGGCCTTGTACCCAAGCATGACCCAATGCTGCGCTCGCCGCGTAAGCAAGATCGTGCCACCGAAGTTCTCAGAGTGGGGTTCGCATCCCTGCATGGAGAGTGCGGCGTCCTCGCTTGTAGGCGAGAGAAAGTGTCCGCTGATAACCGCCACGGGGGACCACTTGAACGCATCTCCATCGATTCCGAAATCCGTGAATTTCGGACAACCAGTCCGACAGCCGATTTCTGTGCCACTGATCACCTGGCCTGGACACACGACCTCCAGGAGGGCGCCGCCGCCTTCTGCTGGTTTCAGAGAATCGGACGGGAATACCTGAGCTGACGCGAGAGGACCTGCGAGCATCTGGAGGAGCACGGAAACTAACAGGCCGCCTGCCGAAGTACCGCGGTTCCTGGACTTGCCCGAGGGATTCATCGTATCGCCGATTCGACCTTTGACGAAAGCACTTCCCTCGCGATCCTAACCGCCGTCATCGCATTGGGCCATCCCACGTAAAAGGCGAGGTGCGTGATTGCTTCGATCAGTTCGTTCCGCGTGACTCCGTTGTCCAGCGCTTTCTTCAGATGGAAAGGGAGTTGCTCGGTCCGGTTGAGCGAAATGAGCGCGCTGACGGTGATCAGACTCCCGTCGCGTTTCGACAGCTCAGGCCGCTCCCAAACATCGCCGAGCAAGATGTGTTCCGTGAGATCGAAAAGCTTCGCGGCAGTTCCTGCGATGAGAGACTGAGGGGCTGGTATATCGGACGGCATCGCGCTTACTTGGTTCTCCAGTCAGATTCCACGTCACAGAAGAATATAGCGTGGCCTCCTGGGGCGGGCGACCGGGGATTCAACCAGCTTCGCCCGACTACCGGCAATACCACGGCTTAGTCAGACACCCGCAAAGCGGGTGCCTTGATGAGTTGGGCCGACTCAAAGGCGGTTGGGGTTATTAGGGAAGGCGCCGCGCGATGCGCGCCTCATTGGTTATTCAGAATTCTCCGCCTGATCCATCCACGTCGTCCTGCTCGCGGATGTATTTTCGGATCTGTTCCAGTTCGAACCCGACGGTAGAGACGCGCAGCCGCGGGCCCAGAAGTGTTCGCCTGTGAAGTTTCTCTCTTTCCGTTCAGACGGGCGACGGCAATGGCGCTCTTCCCGTTCAGGAAGCCGATCACCGATGCCACCGGGTGCCTGGGTGGAATCGCGATACACGTATGCACGTGATCCGGCATCAGATGCCCCTCAAGGATCTGACACTCCTTTTGCCTAGCCAGCGCGTGAGAATATCGCGCCCAGCTGTTTACGGGTTTGTCCGAAGATGGCTTTCCGCCGTCGTTTGGGCACAAAAGCTACGTGGTACTTGCAGTCCCATTTTGAATGGGACAGGCTTTGATATGTTTCAGACATTGATCCTCTCCTTGTAGTTCATCAAGCCACTTGGAGAGGATTCTACCCCCGCATCGGTCAAACCTCTTCGAGTCCACTGGTCGAAGCAGTGGCTTACCATCTTCAGTTACAGGTAAGTCAGGTCGTCTTGCAGTGCGTATGACCGCAACCACAGGCGATCGCGCCTTTGGCCCCGGATTCCTTACAGGCCGTGCTGCAATGGCTTTCGCCCTTGGCCGCATGGCATTTACAGGCTGGATGTGCGCACTTCGTCTTTTCAGTTGTCATTTTGCGTGTAACCTCTCGCGAACGAACTTGCACGTTGCTGGCCGCAGGATCGCCCTATTGCCCGCTGGCCGTATAAACCTGGAACGGCGCCCAATAAAACGGTTTGGCCCACGCGCCACCCTTATCGTGAATGAGGTGGAGTTTGGCCTTGCGAAGGGCATCCGGGATGGGCGATCCCGCGTGGATTTCCGTATACAAGCGCGACATCAGCTCCATCGTCGATTGGTCGCTCACTTCCCATAAACCGGCGATCACGTTGGCGGCGCCGGCCTTCAGGAACGCCCACGCGAACCCAACCATGCCCTCGCCCGCGTAGGTTTTATCGCCGGCGCTTCTGCACGCGGAGACCGTGACAAGCTCGGCGTTGAGATGCAGATTCATCACATCCCGCGCGCGCAGTCTGCTCTGGCCCGGAGGACCGGAGAGGATAACCGCCGAGTCGAGCGGATTCACCCGGTTGGCGGTCGCATGCGCGGAGAAATGAATGTACCCAAACCGCTCCGGAGACGCGCCGGCATAATACGCGGGCCGCGCATTCGAGCCCCGGTAAACGTCCGCGTTCGAGGCGCTCATCGTGTTTGCAATGGAATCGATCTCCGTTCCGGCAAACGGGAGCCGCGGGTACTGAATATCGGTCGATTCGGGGTCCCCGATCAGCAGGATTCCGCCGCCCGGTTTTCCAGCCCGGCCGCGCGTGGCGAGAACGTTGAGAGACGGCGCGATTTCCACCGTCGCATCTTCAATCCAGAACTTTCCCGGATTGCCGCCGGAGGGAAGCGATTCGAAATTGAGGGAATCCAGGCCCTCATCCGGCACGACGATGAACTTGCTCTTGCCCGGCACGTCCGCTTCGACAGGTTTCAGCAGAGTGTCGTAGAGCCGTGCGCCCGTTTCATCCTGCACCTCCAGTGGATTTCTGCCGGCGGCGATGAAATCGCGCCATCGCTTCACAAGCGGTTCAATTACGCTCCGCGCAGGCAGTTCGTGGCAACGAAGCCGGTCCGGCGTGACCACCCAGAGCCAGGACCGATCGTCTCCCATCCAGTATTCGAGAAGAACGGCGCCGGTGTCGCGTGCGACCCGCCGGTAATCCTTCTCGCTCAGCGGCGTCCCCGTTCGCAGGCCTCCCGCCCGCCCGGCCAGGACCCGGGAACGGCTTGCTTCGGCGACCTCGAGTCCACGAGTTCCGTCTTTGTGGGTGCGCATCAGCAGATCGACATATTCGCGATTAAAGCGGATGAGGCTCGAGAGGAACGCGAGTCGGGAGTCGTCCGTCACCAGACCCGCGCCGCGCGCGTCGATCGCGCGAGTGGCCAATTCGTACTCGTTCTCCGCCTTTTGGGGCTGGCCACCCTGAATGTAGATTCGCGCGAGACCGGCGTGGGCGTCGAGAGAAATCGTCGGATCGTCGGGTTCGCTCCGTAAGGCTTCGCCGAAAAGCCGTTTCGCCTCTTCCGGTTGGTTGGCACCCGCCGCGATCCGCGCGCCGATCACAAGCAGGCTCGTCGCGTGATTTCTGTCGCCGGAGCCACGGGCCAGGTTTTCCTCGTAGTATTTGCGCGCCGAGTCCCACTGGCCCAGTTCGATCGAGCACTCGGCGAGGTTGCCCAACCAGCGCCCAATCCATTTCTTCGCGTCGATTTCCCGGGCTATGCCGAGAGCCTTGTTGTACCGGGCAAACGCCTGGCCATATTTTCGCTGATAGAACAGCGGATTTCCGGAATCGCCGAGCCAGATCTGCTGTTCGTATCGATTGCCTGTCCGGTCGAATGTCTTCTGCGCAAGATCGAAGCGTTCCCTGGCGTTATCGTAATCTCCGAAGTACGCGTAAGCCGCGCCGAGATTGCCGTTCGCGCGGGCGGCCGACTCGACCGCGCCCAGTTTCTCCTCGGCGGCCCTTGCGCGATCGAACCACGGAACCGCCTCGTCGCCCCGCGTCTCGTTCAGGAAAGTGAAGCCCAGGTAACTTGTGGCTCTTGCCTCGATGTAGTCGTCGTGCGGCTTCGAGAGCGTTTCGAGCATAACCGACCGTGCCTCGTCTACACGGTCCCTTGCCGCCAGGAGCGCGCTGCGCCGCAGCTCTACCATGGCCGTAAGCTCATCCGAACCGGAGGCCGCCGCTGCATCTTTCGCCGGTCGCAGCAGAGCCTCGGCGTCCGTTAATCTCCCTTCCGATGACAACACCTGCATACGAAGCAGGAGTTGTTTCGCCCGTAGTCCGGCGAATTCGGGCGTTGAAGGCGGATCGCCGAGTCGGTTAAGAAAATCGAAAGCCGCCTTTAACGACTCTCCGTGGCCGGCCAGGATCTCCACTTTGAGCAGACGGAACCGCCATTGGCTTATCGGATCTTTCGACTGGTCGGCGCGCTCAAGGGCCACCTCGGCTGCGGGCATGGCTGCATCGAAGCGCTCAGTACGGACGAGTGCGGTCACTCGGCGAAACTCGTCGTCGAGCGAGGGGAGTCGCGGCTGGCAAGCGCTGAGGACGCTAAGAAACAGCGCCGTCAGGGTCGGGATTATCCCAGGGCGGGCTTCCACCATCCTCGACATAGTTGAAACTCATTTCCCCGTTTACCGGACAGCCAAGTTCGATCTGCAGCATTGTCAGGGCGCGGGTCCAGGGGGAGATCGCGACCTCGCCGAGGCGAATCACTCCGAAGCCTTTGACGTGAACAATATTGCCATAGATGTCGAGGCAGTCGTCCGCGGGTCCCAGTTTGCGCACGATGGAAGTATGCGCAACGCCCGCGCTCGAAAGCAACTGAGGGCCCTGGGCGAGCGGACTGAACCAGCGCCGGACTCCGGGCGGAGCCGCCTGGCCCTTCGCGTTCACCGGATCCGTTGCGAACAGGGAGTTCACCTCATCTTCCGTGTAGGAATCTCGCAGGGCGGACCAGGTATCGTACTTATCGAGTGTGCAGACGGAGGATTCTATTTCAATCAGCGAACCCGCTATCTTGAGGTTCTCAAAGCGGGAACCGACAAGTCTCACCGACGGCTCGGTCCGCTTATCCCCGGTGTGGGTTGAGACGAGGTTAGCGACGATTCGGTCCGCAGTCACCATATCCATCACGTTCAGGCCCTCAACAGTGGCTTTAGCCTGCGTGTAATAGACGGGGGTCTTGTCGTCCGCCGGAACGACCGATCCGGTGACTTCGGTCTGAGCAAGATCGAAGCTCAGGATCTCGCGGTGCCTGAAGCCCGCCGATCTGGCCGATCCGCGACCGCCGATGCCAAACAGCGCCGTCGCCGCCTGGACTTCAATAAGTTCGCTAAACGGGATGGTGAGATGGCCACCGGCGCCTACGGCTGTCGCTTTGAATCGAAAATGTCCAGGCATGAAATGTCCTCGGTTTACCTATATTGAAATACGAACGACGCGGTGGCAACTCTTCCCGACGGCTGACCCTGCGTCTCCTGGCCAGTTACGCTCAGTGTATACTTCCGGCCCGGTTTCAGGCCTTTGGACACGATATCGACGCCGATGAGCATCGGCTTGCCATCGGACGTCGCGGAACATGGCACGCTGAGTATCCTGCCGCCGCCGGGGTCCGACAGATCGCAGACGTAACTTGCGAATCGGGGTTCCGGCGGAAGGTCCAGCGACAGATCGAGAAACCGTGATCCGGCGGCAAGTATTGTCGGCGCCGGTTCGCCGCGAACTTCGGCTTCGAGCACGACCTCGACGGGCGACTGCGCGGCTTCGGCGGATCTTCTCAACTCCGGAATCAGAACGGCGCCCTGGTACAGCGCGACGGCGCCGAGCAGAGCCGCCGCCATTGCGGGCATTGCGAACGATGGCTGCATCCATGCCGCCAGCGCCTCCCGAAACGAACGCCGGGACTTGCCCTGCTTGTCTTGGCTCAACGGGCGCGACGACTTTGACGCTTGTCTGGCCGCCCTCGCCGGCTCGCTCGCCATCGCCCGATCGGCAAAGACAGCCCGGGCGTTGGCAATGAACTGCTCGCCCGATTCCACATCTTCGGCGCATTCGGCGCATTCGAAATAGTGAAGTTCGAATTCCTCCGCTTCGGCGGCTGAGAGTTCGCCGAGGAGATAACGCTCAGCGGCGTGGGATTCGGAAGCGCGATCGTGCGCGGGAGTTTTCATGGCGTCGCGAGTTACAGCACTCGCCTGTATAGTGCTGGAATCGCCTGGATCGTTTCCCATCATTTTCCGGATACCCCCTTTGCTCCGCCGTTTCCCCGCTCAGCGATAGCCTTGAACCGCGCCCGGGCCTGATAAACCAGAACGCCCAGATACTTCGGTTCCACCTGAAGGTCGCGGCAAATGCCGGCGCGGTCGCCTTGATTCAGAAAAACCCGCCGAAGAAGATACGCGTCTCTTTCGGGCATCTCGCTCAGAACCCTGGCCACGAACCGCTTGCGCTCCTCGGTCAATTTTCGGCTGCCCCCTTTGCTTTGCCGTTACCCCGCTGGGCGATAGCCTTGAACCGCGCCCGCGCCCGATAGACCAGAACGCGCAGATATTCCGGTTCCACCTGAAGGTCGCGGCAAATCCCGGCGCGGTCGTCTTCATTGAGAAAAACCCGCCGAAGGAGATCGGCGTCTCTTTCGGGCATCTCGCTCAGAACCTTTGCCACGAACCGCTTGCGCTCCTCGGTTACCATCCGGCCTTCGGCGCTGGGCGCGCCGTCCTGCGGCTCGGCGGCATTTTCCGGTATCTGCCCCTCCTGCGTATACTTGCGCAGCAGTTCGAGAGATACGTTGTGGCAAATCCCGTGAACGAATCCGGGCATGGAACGCGGATTATCCAACGTCTTGCCTGCGCGAAAATGGGCGAAGACGCGGAAAAACGTTTCCTGGCAGGCATCCTCCACCAATTCGGGAGACCGCAGGCGAAGACGCAGCTTCAGATGAATCGGGCGGGAAAAGCTTTCGTACAGGAACTTTTCCGCGCCTGGTTCCCGATCGCGAAGCGCCGCCAGAAAGCTCTCGTCGAACCGATTTTCCGCCATCTTACCGTGGATCGAGGATACCAGATGGATTTCCGTCTCCTGTGCCGCCGGACAGCCGGAGTATGTTGGCTTCGGAACAAGCGTCAACGCCGTGCTCATGTCAGGCCACCAGCCAGCGCACCCCGATTTCTTCGGCGGCCGCACCTCTGTTCCACGATGTGTTCATTTTGACTACTGGGCATCTCCGGCCTCCGATTATCTTGTTGCGCAGGGAACGGCCCTGCAAAAAACAGACGGCCCGAATGAGAAGTGATTCCAGGTTCAATAGCGTTTCACGTTTTTTTTTAGGGGTGGTTCGGGCCAAACGAACCGTAGCGATGCAGGGCCGCCGGGCGCGCGCCGGCAACCGATCCAGGCAACCTATCAATCGGTCCGAAGCCGGAACCGGATGCGATATCATGAGGGCGGCGACGCAGCCGGGACGCAGATGGGGCGGGGCTCAAAAAGGAGTTCCGGATGAACGGTATGAAAGCGCTGTCGGTCTGCCTGCTTCTCAGCGCCGCAACCAACGCGTTTGCCCACCACTCATTCGCGATGTTCGACATGTCGAAGAACGTGACTTATCAGGGCGTCGTTTTGGAGTACAACTGGGAGAATCCTCACACGCATATCATCGTCAAAGTGCCGGAAGGCCGCGATAAGGAAACTGTCGGAACCTGGGACGTAGAGGGTGGCGCGGTCAATATCATGTCGAAGCAGGGATGGACCAGAGCCACGTTCAAGCCTGGCGATCCGATCACCGTCGTCGGACATCCGATGAAGGACGGATCCAAAGGCGTATCGCTGTTCTACGTCGTCATGCCGGACGGAAAGCGTCTGTATCACGATATCGCCCGGCCAGCCGCGGACGGCTCCGCACCACCACCGCCGCCAACGCAATAGGATTCGCCGGCGCAACGGATGAACCCGCTCCCACTGTTGAACTGGATCCAGCACACGGACTGGGCCACCGCCATGAAAGAATCGTCTCTGGTTTTTCCGCTGATCGAAGGCAGCCACATTCTGTCCCTTTCGTTTTCTGTCGGGATGGTCATGATGCTGGATCTTCGCCTGTTGCGGATCTCGTTCCGCAGTCAGCCTGTGTCGCTGATGATGCAACAACCGATGCCGTGGACAGTGGCCGGTTTCGGCGTAATGTTCGTTACCGGAACACTCCTGTTTCTGACGCAGGCGGTCAAGGCATACGGAAACGTCTTTTTTCGCGTCAAGATGATCCTGCTTGTGCTGGCCGGAATCAACGCGCTCTATCAGTTAAAGTACTACCCGAAGATGGCGGAATGGGACCGCACGGAAACGCCGCTCGGCGTGCGCGCGATCGCGGTATTGTCGCTGATCTTCTGGATCGGGGTGATCGCCTGCGGAAGGACCATGGCCTACGAACTGTAGCCAGCCGCCATGTTGCAGCATTTCATCGATCGTTTCGTGCAGTGGTGTTACTACTCGCAGGACTACGCTTTCATTCGCGATCCAAAATACGGTGTGCCCTTTTTGCAATCCGCGCACCTCACAGGCATCACGTTATTGCTCGGCACAATTCTGGCGCTGAATCTTCGTCTGCTCGGCGTTGGCTTGGGGCGTCTGCCTCTGCCATACCTGGCCGGACAATTGTGGCCGTGGATGAAGACCGGGTTGGTTCTGACAATCGTCGCAGGAATTCTGGTTTTTCTGCCCGATCCGACCAGATATGCGCACAGCGGCCCGTTCCGGCTGAAAATGGCGCTGTTGTGTATTGCGCTGCTTTATCAATTCACGATTTTTCGCGCGACCGTGCGTAAAGATCCGGAATCGGGGACTAAGCTGCGCAAAATCGTCACCGCGTCGGTATCGCTGCTGCTGTGGTTTGGCGTCGGGTGGTCCGGGCGCGCGATAGCGTTCTTCCAGTAGGGCTGCTCCCTTGCTCTTTGTTTTCATAGGCTTCAAGATAAGCCCGATGAAGTCCTGTGGCTATGTGCTATCCCGTCTCTCGGCTGGCGGCAAGCATTGTACGAGTTGCCGACTTATCCGGCCAATCTCTGCCCGTTATTCGGGTGAGCTGAGTTTGCGGGTCGCCGAGAGGATCTTGGTCAACCGATTGGAGAGCCGGTCGAGGCAACTTCTCGAAGGGCCGTCCGGCAGGGATCGACGGAACATCTCGATTGCATGTTGGGCGAATAGCAAGGATTGTAACAGTTCAGGTGGTCTGAAGTTTTCCCAGCAGAGAAGGCA
>PLEX01000211.1 GCA_003136575.1 Bryobacterales bacterium
AGCATCACGGCGGCGACGCCGGCCAGCACGAGCCAATCGATCCGGACGTGGAAAACGCCGCCGAAGATCTCCTGTCCGATCACCGCCGCGACGAAGATGCCGCTGGTGTATCCGACGACCGTGGCGAACACCGCAAGCGTCGCCGATTCGGAAATGAAGAACGCGGCAATGCGGCGTTCCGCTCCACCCAGCGCCTTCATGATGCCGATTTCCTTCGCGCGATCGATCACCATTTCGCTGAAGTTGCTGGTGACGCAGAGCGTCGTGATCACCAGGATCAACAGCGTGAGAAGAAGAAGTGCGGCCCGCATCTTGAAAACCACATTCGACTCCGTGCCTGCGACGGACCGGACCGTGCGGATGTCAGCCACAGGGAATTCCGACGCGATTATTGCGCGTATGGCTTCGAGGCGTTCGCCCGGCGCCTGGATCTCGACGGCGGTTGCTGCGTCGTGAATGCCTGCCAGAGTGGCTGCCGTTTCAAACGGCACGATCAGTTCCTGGTCTTCCGGACCGCCGGTGGAGAGGACGCCCGTCAGCGTGCACCGCTGGCCTTCGAGCGGAACGGGCGCATTGAGTTGCAGATTCAGTTGTGTGGCCAGCAGTTCTCCCGCAAGACATTTGCCCGGCGCGATATCGATTCTGCCGCTCAACACATGCCAATACGAGTAAGCGGAGACAACTCCAGCCACGGCGACCGACTGATCGCCAACGTGGCCGCTCGTGACCAACACGGGTGTGGCCTGTGCGCCCTGGCGTTTCGCGGCGTCGACGATCGACAGCGGTACCGTCCCGCCGTTCACCGCGACCGCGACGAGATTCGCGCCGTAGTTACGGAATTCTTCGCGAATCCGGCCAGCCACCGAAGAATAGATGGCAAACATCACGGTGGCGAGAGCGGAAGCCACTGCCAGCGCGCCAAAGGCCAGGGCAAGGCGCTGCTTCCTGTATCTGAGTGCGCTGAGACTGAAGCGAATGAAGAAGCGCCCGGGCACGATCAGACGCCTTCCCTCAGGATGACCGCCGGCTCGAGGCGCAAAGCGCGGCGCAGCGGCTGCGCCGCTCCGGCCAGAGATACCAGCATCGCCGCCAGCACGATCAACAGCGGCAGAATCCAGGGAATCTGAATCGCGTCATGGAAAACCGACTGGCCGACTATCCGCGCCAGGCCGATGCCCGCCAACGCGCCTATGATGCCGCCGGCCAGCCCGATCAAGGCGATCTCCGAACCAAGCAGGGTTGCAACCAGCCACCTCGCGCCGCCGATCGCCTGCATGATGGCGATCTCGCCGCGCCGCTCCATCATTGTCGTCGCCGTTAGACTCCAGACGGTAAGGCCCGCGGAGAGCAGCGCGGCGAGCGTGATGAGCGTCATGAGTCCGCTGATTTTGTTCAGGACTTTACCTTCCGAATCGGCGACACGGCGCACTGGCCGTGCGTCGGTGCCGGGGATCGCTTCCTCGATCTGATGCGCGATGGAGGTAACGTAATTCGTGCAATTCCATCTCTCGAGTTCCTTCGATGTCATGTTTTTTGGATCTTTTCGGGCAAAGTCGTCTTCCGGCTTGGTGAGCGCGGCGACGTCGATGCGGTCGACAAGGCCGGGCTTGTGGATCAGTTCCTGAAGGCGGACGAGCGGCATCAGAACCCGGTCGTCGGCCTCGTCGCCGGAGGAGAGAATGCCTGCGATCCGGCACGGCTGGCCAAAGATTGTGATCTTCTTGCCGGCGGACCATCCGTAGCGGCGGGCGATGCCCGCTCCCGCCATGCATTCCTCCGCCGCATCGGCTGGCCAGTTTCCCTGCGTGACTTGCCATGAGGGATTCACAGTCCGCATTCCGGAGAACTGAACTCCCTGGACTGTCGTCGGGCCATCGTGCGCGAGGAGCGATGGCGCATATCCGGTAATGTTGAGCGCCCAGAAGATCGTCTTGATCTTCGGAATCATATCTTCCTGGATGTAGTTGGCAGCGCCGGAAGCTGCGGCGGTCACGCCCCCGACTCCGCCGCTCAGTTCCGCCGCCCGCGAAGTGACGACGATATTAGCTCCGGCCGAGCGCAGTTCGAGATTGATCTTGTCTCCGATCGAAAGCATGACGCCAAGCATGGCGGTTGCCACGGAAGTGCCGAGGGCGATCGCCGCGACGATCAACGCTTTGCGCCGGGTCGAGCGGCGGATTGAATCGCGGACGAAACGGACGATCATTTCACCTCTCCGATTCTACCCATTGCGAAATACCTTGACGCCCAGTTCAAATGCCGTTTCGTCAATGACCAGAGTATCTCCCTCAATGTGCGATTTCAGCGGCCTTGGGTTGCATCCGCCACCGGTGCCGATGCTGGAAATGAGGATGTTCGACGCGCAGTTGCGGCAGATGACTTCGTGGCCTTTCTGGTAGTAGCCCTGCGTGCCGCAGATCGCGCAGGCATCGAGCGCGACGGCGAGCGTGTGGTCCGGTTTTGCGATCACGATGAAGCGAACGTGGACGCCCTGATCGTCGATTACGAAACGATGCAGATTACCGTCGCTGACGGCCGCAACGGGGATGCGCACGGCGGCGTTTTCGAAGAGCACGGGCTGCGCGGCGGAGAGAGCCGTCTGGTCGCGCTGGTAGATGAACTCGGCGGTGATAAGCAGGATGAAGAGGCAGGAAGCGGTGCAGGACGCGATCATCCAGAGTCTTTCGCGCCGCGCGGTCCAGCGTACCTTGCGCAACGCGGCGCCGGAAAGGCCGTCGGTATTCGGCGCGCGCTGCCCGCGCCACTCGAAGAGCACCATGGCGGCGGTAAGGGCCAGGATCGTGATGAAGAAGAAAACGTCGTTCTTCACGATGGGGCCGATGATGGCCATCTCGCTCGCGCTGCTCGGCAGGATCTGGCTTTCGGAGAGCTCGTGCATGCCGGTGATGACGAGTTGGGCGACGACCACCATGAGGATGACGGTGGTGATGCGGAAAAACTGTTTGAGGTTGACGCGGATGGTGCCGCGCACGAAGCTGACGCCGAACAGAACCGCCAGGCCGATTCCGAGCAGGGCGCCGAAGCCCTCGAGGATGCCCGACGTATCGAGCCGCACCGCCGCGAGAAGCAAAACCGTTTCCACGCCCTCCCGGAAAATCATCAGAAAGACGAAGGCGAAAACGCCCCAGGCGCTCGCGACGCCCGCCGCCCCTTTTTGCAACCCAGTTTCAATTTCGGTTTTCATGTGGGCGCCATGGCGGTTCATCCAGACGACCATGGACAGCACAAAAACGGCGCTTACGAGGAGCACCCAGCCTTCATAGGCGTCTTCGTTCAGATTAATCTTCGCGAAGCCCCATGCGGCGATAAAGCTGGCAATCACGGCACTTAGCAGCGCCCGATACACGGCGGGCATCAGATCGAGACGGCCCATTCGCTTGACGTAAGCGACGGCGATGGCGATCACCAGCGCGGCTTCGACGCCTTCACGCAACGTGATCACGAAGGTCTGGAGCATAGAGGCAACTCAGTTGCAATTCGATTGTAGCAGACATACCGGATCGTTTTGGTCCTGGATCGGGAGAAGTCCGGAGAATATGGCCACGGATAAACACACAGGACACGGAATAAGACCGAAAAATGCGCCTGACACTGGGGTTCGTTGAGGCTTCGTCGACGGATCGAATGGGTGATCGTCATTCGATAACCTCTTTGTTTTCTTATGAACAATGGGTTCCATGTGGTTTTTTCGCGCTTCATGAGGCGAAGGCGGTCGGCGGCGGGCGATATTGGCGGTCGTAACGGACTTCGCTGCGGGTAAGGCTTTCCCGGCCGGTGCGAGGACGAGTTTGTCGAGGGCTTCGAGGGTACGGACGCGAAAGTCCTCATTGGCATCGGTGTCGGACTGGCGGCGCTGCTCGTGGTTGATGGCTGCGGCTTCGAGGGTCCAGATGCCGGGGAGTCGCCGGCGCACGTCCGCTTTTGGGGCGCATGTTATGCTCAGCTTATTCAAATCACATTCCTTTGAACGAGAGGAGCACGACAATGTCAACCGTGGAACGCGCGGACGGCTGCGGCGACTGCAAACTCTGCGCGTGGGCGGCGGCCGCAACTCCGACGTTTTCCTCCGGAGCCGCCCGAGGGCGAGGCTAGATCGCCATGCAACAGATCCTCAACTGGATGCGCCGTCTTGTGTATCCAACGGCAATCGTTTTCCTGCTTTGGGCCGGCTATCAGGTCGTCGCCAGCCCCAACGTTTCTCAGAGCGACGGCAGGATCCTCGCGGTCTACGATTCGGAATCGACGGTTCCGGACTGCGACAAAGCCCGGGACATGACGCCCGACAACGAGAATATATCGGCCTCGGCGCTCATCGGCCTCTGCCGCGCGGCGCGGACCTCGGCGGGCCATGGCCCCGAAGTCGCGCTGGTGAACATACACGATGCATTAGATCATCCGTTGGAACTCAGGACTACCAAGATCTTTGAGAGCCTCGCTTCGAAGGTCGCTGCCGGACCCGTGATGGGCGTCATCTCGCTGCTGGCCTCGCCCGATTCACCTCCTGTGGTTCGTTTCTGCCGCGCGATGCAAATTCCGCTGCTGCTCGCCGTGGCCGCCAACGACGACCTTCTGGCGCCGTCGGAAGATACCAATGGATTGGTGTTCAGGATGACGCCGACGAACGGGCAACAGGCCCTGGATATGGAAAAGTGGTTGCAAAACGGGGCTGGCGGCCAGACGCTCCGCGTCGCGGTTTTTCATGAGGCGAATACCTTCGGGGAGTTCCTGCAACAGCGGATTAACGATCTGATAAACAAGACAAACGGCAAGAACATCATGTTGTTTAACTACGAGGTAAGCGACCGGCTGGGGTTCAGCGATCTTATGCCGCAATTGTGGTGCGGGAAAATAGACCGCATCGTTTATCTTGGATTTGCGCCGCGCGCGCTGGAGTTGCTGAACACGCTCCGGTGGTATCGCGCGGATCCGGATGCGGTGGCATGCACGGAGCCGGCCCCTTCCGGCGCTTCCTCACGGGATTCGCGAGGGACGACGTTTAAGAACGTAACGGTGTTGTTATCCAGTGGCGCCTACGATGAAGACCTGAACGACCCCCGGAAATATTCGTTTTTATTCAAAGTGTTTGCCCTTCTTCCCATTGCTCCGGTGGCAGGAAAAGAGACTCCATCCATTCATTCGGCCGCAACGCCGGACGACGATTACAGCGAAGCATCCAAGTACGGCTACGACTCGTACGCCGTGCTGGACCGGCTCGCGAAACGAAAGTTCGAGACCTCATCGGCTCCCGTCTATTCCGGCAAGACGGGGCATGTATACAGCTTCGACGAAAAAGGTGAACTGACGCCTCACGATGAGAACACCTATAAGCCTTACCTGCTCAGGTCTTCCAATTCAACGGAGACGCCATGAGTGTCATCGCGCGGCGATTTACCCCACCGGATGAAAGCTACGACGGTTTCAAGTTTCGTCTGGCGCGCACCCTCGCCCTGGTATTTGGCTACTTTGCGGCCGTTTTTTTCGTCAAGCATGTTCTGATAATCCACTCGGTTCGTTCGGTGAGCGTTCTTCCCGAGCCGTTTCGCGTCATTTGGGATTATCTGCTCGAATACTATTGGCGGACACTCGGGGGCGCGATTGAAGTGGCTTCCATACTGGCGGGTTTTGCCGCGGTTTTCTGGCTGAATTTACCCAAGCAGTATTTCGCCGGCCGATATGCCAACTATGGAAAGGAAAGGGCCACGGCGGAAGCGAAGAGCCTGACTTTGTTCCTCGTACTGCTGGCGTTGAGCATGGTCCTCCTGTCCGTGCCATTTTTGAGCCTCCATTTTCCGGGCTGGCTTTCTTTGGTCATGAAATACGGGCCTGTGGCGGCGGGCATCCTGCAGTACCTGGCCATCATGCCCGATACCAGGGATATTGAGCGGATATCCGCGATCGACAAACTGGCCTGGGACATACGGAGCTTCGATTCCACAAAACGCTCGACGCCCAATGTGTCGCTTGAAGGCGAACTGAAAGCGTGCGCCGACCTTTTGCCGGCATCGGACCCTGACGCCGCCAGGCGCTTACTGACGCAGGGCAGTACGACGGTTATCTGGAGTGGCATGGCGGCCCTCTTCAGAAACCTGGAGAACTTCCTCGGTGTGAGCGCCGAGTCAATTACATTACACGAAGGGGCGGCCCAGGCACTCGAGTTCGCGCTGGGCGAACTGCTCGATGCGCGCGGCGCGCAGCCCACGGTCATCCTGACCAGCGACGCCGAGCACAGCTCCGTTCGGGCCGCGCTGGAACGGCGGCTTCAGCCCCTGTATCGGTTTCGGCTCGAGAGTTGTCCTGTCCAAAGCCTGCTGTGGACGAACGTCTCGTGCAAAGAGATCGTGGACACGCTGGTGGGTGCCTGCCTTGAGAAGAAGGCCGATATTGCGGTTCTGAGCCACGTATTCCCGGATACGGGGGTCGTTCTCGATATTAAGGAGCTCGTCGACGCCGCCCGCAAACAAGGGCTCCGCACTGTGTTCGCGATCGACGGCTCCCAAGCCGTCGGCAACATCATGGTCGGCGACGACGCCTTCTCACGTTCGGCTTACTACGCGTTTCACGGCCATGGCTGGCTGCTGGGATCTCCATCCACCGGCATTCTCGTGCGCAACGACTGGCTGCTTCGGGTTGCGGGGGGAGTTCCGCAGGCGGCTTCCGTGCCACGCCCGTTCGCAAGCCTCCGCCAGGCGGACGGCCGCGACATGCCTCCGGTGCTTGACGGGTACTCGCCTTTCTTCGCCCTGAACTACGTCGTGCAGCAGGAATGGCTGGTTGTTGGCATGGAAAGCGCCACCAGGCACTCGAAGATACTCGCCGGTCTGTTCCGCGACGAAATGCACAGACGGGGCATTCGCACTATCGGGATCTCGAGGGACGGTTCGATTGTCGTAATCGCGGATATGCCACAACCGCAGGCCATGTACCACGCGCTCGAACTGAAGCGATTGGATTGCCGGATCGTGGATGCCACTCTGCAAAACGGGCAACGGACTTCGGGAATCCGATTTTGTTTCCATCACTACCACAGCGACGAGGATGTCCGGGATCTGGCGGAATTCATTGGCAACATCAACGCAGAGGCAGTTGGCGCGCAGGACCGGGACGCGGAAACGACGGTTACCGAACGTGTTTTCAAACAGTCGGCATGAGCCGTGGATCCGGTCGAACAGCCGGCGCCACACCCGGCTGAATTTTAGAGCGGAAGGGTGTAAACGCAGAACACGGTATCACGCTTCCACCCCGCCGATTTGTAGAGCGATTGGGCTGTGAAGTTATCGAGAGCGGTCGAGAGCGTGAGGCGAGCCGCGCCGGCCAGGCGGGCAAAGGCGGCAGCGGCGTCCAGAAGCCCGCGGCCAACATGTCGGCGGCGGGCCTCCGGCGCCACGAAAAGATCGTTCATTATGAAGATGCGCCTGGCGAGTCCCGACGAAAAACTCGGATAAAGCTGTGTGAACCCGAGCGCCGATCCGTTTGGATCAAGCGCAACGAAGATGACCGATTCGTTGTGGCGGATTCGGTCGCGCAGGAACGTGCGAGCCAGATCGAGGTCGGAAGGTTGCTTGTAGAATTGCCGGTAAGCGTCAAACAGAGGAGCGACGAGATCGAGATCTTCCGCGGCGGCCTGGCGGATCCGGATTTGCCCGTGCTCGGTTTCCAGGAACATTCGCCCGGGCCGGAGTTGGAACTACGCGGCTTTCTGAATCTTGCCGTTGCGGATGCAGGATGTGCACGCGCGAATGCGCTTACTCGCGCCGCTGACAACCGCCCGCACCGTCTGCAGGTTTACATTCCAGCGCCGATTCGTAACATTGTGGGCATGGCTAACCTTATGCCCGAACTGCGGCCCTTTGCCGCAAACATCGCAAACTCTTGCCATTGGGTGAAAAACTCCTGGGGAACGTTCCGGTCCGCGCCAAATCACGCACGGACACAAACGTCAGTGTAGCACGGAGGGTATAGCCCATTTTGCGGTGATACGGAGCTTCAAACCCCTACCGGCGCGAGTAACCCTCGTCCTGCCAGCGCGGCCGCATCGTCCAGACCGTCCAGAAAACGATCACCAAGGCCCGGAATCTCGTCGGCGTGCCACAGCACCTCGCTGTTGGTCCAGGCCGCTTCCCGCACGGACCGCAACCCGAACGTGGCGACCAGATTCTCGACCAGATTCACCGAAGGCAGATTGTCGCCCAGGAGTCCGGTCAGAAGCTGGGCCTTCGCCTCGTCGATCACCGGATCTAGCACGTCGTTCACCTGGGTGTAATCCCGATACTCCGGCGAAAGATGGGACGGCACGACGCCGAACTGCCGGCATGTTTCGACGACCGCGATGGAAAGATCGTGGTCGATGTGCGCATTGATGCCCGCCAGCGCAAACTGAATCCGCGCCAGCCTGGCGTCGTTCCTCGCGTCGAACAAAACAGTCCAGCATTTGGGGGGCGATGCGCCGGGTGTGAAAGATTGCCGCAGGGCGCCCAGATACAGGCGCGCGAATGCGACGTCCAGTTGCGTCAGCCACGCCGGATTGTTCCAGGTTTTCGTCGTGACGCTCGAATCGACTGCTCGGGTGACTGTCAGATAAAGCCAGTTGAACCACTTCAGGCCGTCGGTCGC
The DNA here is from genome assembly GCA_003136575.1 of Bryobacterales bacterium. Classification (GTDB taxonomy): domain Bacteria; phylum Acidobacteriota; class Terriglobia; order Bryobacterales; family Bryobacteraceae; genus BOG-234. The sequence goes on from PLEX01000211.1 coordinate 8,632, forward strand.
GGGCAGAACGCCATCGATGGCTTCAAAGGCGGCGATCACGTCGGCGACTGAATTGACCGGCGTCGACGCAATTGCGAGCAGTTGGTTGTCCATCCGTCCCGCAGCTTAACACGTTACACGCGTAAACTGGGAACACGACGCATGGTCGATCTGCCGCTGCCGACGGAGACGGGCGAACTTGCCGCTCTCCTCCAATCCATCCCCAACGGCCCCGCCGTCTTCCTGCTTTGGCCGCGCGAAGGCAAGCCTTATCTCGCGCGCACGAATGTTCTTCGCCGGCGGCTGCTTCGTCTGCTCGATGCGCGCGAGGGTCCGTCGCGGGCGCTGAACCTGCGCGGAACTGCTGTCCGTCTCGAATATCATCTGGCGGGCTCGAAGCTGGAATCGAGATTCCTTCACCTCGATCTTGCGCGGCGGCACCTGGGCGCGGATTACCGCCGCGAAATCCGCCTGAGCCTGCCGCCCTACGTCAAACTGCTGCTTGCAAACGAATATCCGCGCACTCAAATTGCCACCAGGCTGAGCCGAGCGTCGCGGTCGTTGTACGTCGGCCCTTTTCGCAATCGCGCCACCGCCGCGCAATTTGAATCGGCGTTTCTCGATCTGTTCCAGTTGCGCCGCTGCCAGGAGGACCTGGCGCCATCGCCCGATCATCCGGGGTGCATCTACGGCGAAATGGGCCGTTGTCTCCGGCCCTGCCAGCAATTGGTAGGAGTGGAGGAATACCATTCCGAAGCCGAAAGAGTTGCCGCGTTCCTTCGGACCAGCGGCCGATCGCTGCTTGCGCCCGCTTCAGCCGAACGCGAACGGCTCAGTGCGGAAATGGACTTTGAAGGCGCGGCGCGTGCCCACCAGCGCGTAATGAAAATCGAAGAAGTTCTGGGGTGGCGCGACGAAATGGCGCGCGACGTGGAGCGCCTCCACGCCGTTGCCATCGTCCCATCGGCGAAACCTGAATCGATAGAACTGGGCTGGCTGCGCGGCGGATGTTGGCAGGGTTTCCGCAGCCTGGATTTCATCACCGCCGACGATGGCAGAGCGGTGTCGCTCGATTCGAGGCTGCGCGAGATGGCCGCGACGATTGCCGAAGGCGGCGCGAAACCGGCCATGGAACGTATGGAACACCTTTCCATCCTCTCAAGATGGTTTTACTCGAGTTGGTGCGACGGCGAACTGATGATGGTGGACGATTGGGAAAAAATTCCCTGGCGCAAGCTGGTCAACGCTGTTTCGCGGGTTGCAGCCACGCAACGGAAGGCCCGTCCGAACACGAATTCTTAGCGACGGTGTTTGCGGCTTGGCCAGGTCCGCCGATGCAGTGCTGAGCCATTCCAAAGCCCGATATCTGATTCCCTTCGAGCGTGTTGCCGCTCGCGCCGTTTGCGAGATAAATACCGGCGCGGAGGGATTCCGGCTGATCGCGCCGAGCGGTATTCAACCCGGTCAGGCGATTGCCGGCGATCCGATTTCCCGTGCCGCGAATCAGAATCGCGTTGAACAGCCCTTCGGAACATTCGTTCCCCTGGAATTCGCCATCGCTGAATCCGTCGAGTGAGAAACAACGCCCGGCGATCTGTTCGAAACGATTGTTGCGGATCGTCGCGTGCGTCACCCCTCCCGTCGAAACGATCGCCGCGGGCAGGACGGTGCCGCCGATCAGCACTTCTTCGCCAGGGAAGCCGATCATCCGGCCCGTGTTATTTTCAACGGTCACGTCGCCGGCATGATTCAGTTCGATCGCCGCGCGCGCCAGAATATCGAATTCGCTGTCCGCGATTCGGCCCTGCGCCGCGCTGGCGGTACCCTGCGCCGAGCGTATCCATACGCCATTGCCGCGAACTTTGCCGACCAATGCGTGAAGAATTTCGAAGTCGGTCACGCCCTCTTCTAGAACGATTCCGCCGGTTCCGTTATTGTGGCCATCGGCGTCCAGACTTCCGCTATCGGTGATTTCGACGTCGTGAATCCGGATATTGCGCCCGCCGCTTACCAGGATCGGAAAGCCCGCCGCTTGTGTTGCTTTAATGTTCGACAGTTCGAGTCCGGACACGCCTTCGGCCAGAATGCCGTTGTTTGCGATTACTCTGGACAACATCGCGGCGGATGTCACGGGCGCTACAGGCCGCGCGAATGCGGCGCGATTGCCATCGAGCGACAGATCCCGGATCTTAATCGCTTTGCCGGCGGCCAGGACAATCAGCGCGCGTCCCCGGAACGCCGCGGATGCTTTGATCGTGGTTCCCTCGCCGCGAATATCCAGATCGTGCGCGTCGGCGGGCAGTACGATTTCGCGCGAGATTTCGATCACGCCGCCGGGCAGATTTACCGAGCCGGTCTTCGTCTGCAGCGCGCGACGCAAACGCGCTTCGGGACTCTCCTGCGGAAGCAGCGGAATCGCCAGCAGCAGCAGAATGAGGATTGGTTTCATGACGTCTCGGGGCTTCAAACGACTTCAACTCCGGTCTTCGTCAGTAGCCTCGCGCCGAGCCGTATCTCCAGCACGTGTCCCCCGGAACCGATGGATCGGGGCACGCGGAAATTCACTTCCCAGCGTTCGGTCAGCGGGTCCGCGCGAAAGGTTTCGACGGCGCGAGCCGGAACTCCATCGAAGGTGGCTCGAAAGCTTTCGATCGAGCCGACCTCTTCGATTGATGCCTTCATGATTCCGCAGTCGACCCTTTGCGGCGACATCAGATTAATGGCATCGCTCAGAGCCGTGAGCCGCGGCACGGCTGGACCGGGGCGAATCACGCGCACATACATTTCCGGCGCCAGTTGCGTGCCGCGCCATTCAAGGCGCAGTGGCACGAGACCCGTCCGTACACCCTTCGGCAAAAACATATTGATTTGCGAAAAGCCGTTCCCACCGCGCGGGCCGACGTAACAAACGCGCCCCGGCGCGCCGTCAAACAGCGCCGTGAGCGAATTGAGATCGGCGCCCTCCGGCAGATTTTCGACGGATGCCGCGACGCACGCCAGCCTGCCGCCTGAGGGCACTGCCTGCTCACTCGAAAAGGCGTTCGAAAGCCCCCGGATGCGGCACCGACCGTAAGCGCGGTCCGGGGACGATGGCTTGCGCCATGTGGTCCACATGTACTGCGAGTCGATGCCCGTGAGGGCGAGCAGTTCAACTCCGAGTTCCCGTGTCAGGGCATGAATTTCGTCGGCTGAGACGCGCACGCCTTCCCAGGTTGTGTAGACCTTCGACGATTTCGGCAGGCCGTTGATCTGCAATCGCGCCACTCCGCCCGGACGCAGCACTCGTGCGGTTTCCCGCAGATAGGAAAAGACCACCCCGGCGCTCGGAATGTGCTGAAAGACGGCGTAGGAGTAAACGAAGTCGAAATGCCGGTCCGGGAAGAGTTTCAGATCGCTGCCTGAGATAGCGCGGGGAAAAGCGTTCGGCACGCCGCGCAGCCTTTCTTTTGCTATGGCGATCATGTCGTCGGATACGTCCACGCCGTGAATCTCTCCGAAACAGCGGCTCATCGGGCGAAGAAGGCGGCCCGGGCCGCAACCAATCTCAAGCGCCCGGCGCATTCCCGGAGACTGTTCGGGTGGAAGTCTTTTCAATTCGCCGGTGAGCTCGCGGACAAGATCCGTCGCGGTGGCGTAAAATTCCTCGTCGTCCTGGTCGCGACGGCCGAAGGCAACGTAGTAGTGAGCGTCTTCTTTCGCGCGCTCGTTCCACTCGGCGCGCATGCGCTTCTCGACTGCCGGATCTACGGCGCGCGTCTGTCCGGCAGAGTGCGACGCGTCGCCAGCGACCGCCGGCTCGACTGCGCGCGGATCAGTCGGGCGGGAGGATTCGACCTTGCGCGCCGACTCCCTATCTGCTCTCTCCGCTTCACTCTCCGGCAAACTGGACGTCACGCCGTTATCATAGCTTCGTGCCAGGGCGCATCCGGATCCTATGGGTTTTCTTCCTCGTTCGAGGGACTTTCTACTCGGCGATGCTGCCTCTGTGGGAAGGCTGGGACGAGTACGCTCACTTCGCCTTTCTTCAGCACTGGAACGACCACGGCGCTCTGCCCCGCGCAACCGATCGCATATCGCGCGAGATCGACGAATCCATGCGTCTCGCCCCTCTGGCCAGGGAACTTCGCTGGATCGGACCGCCTTATCTCATCCACGACGATTGGTGGTCGCTCCCGTCCGCCGAACGCGATGCGCGAATGCGAAAGCTCGACTCGCTTCCCCCATCGCTTGCCCATCAGCCGGCGGTTGAGATCAACGGACGGCCATTCGTTTTTTACGAAGCGCAGCAGCCGCCGCTCTATTACTGGTTGGCCGCTCCCGCTCTGCGTCTTGCCGCGGGCTGGCCGCTGCGCGAACGTGTCTTTCTAATCCGCCTGATCGGGGTGTTGTTTACGTCGCTGGCAATCCCATTCACATTTCTGGCCGCGCGCAACATTTTCGGCGCTTCACGGGCCGGTTTATATTCCGCCACGTGCTGCGCGGCTTTGCTCGCCGTGGCGCCAGGTTTTCTGATCAATGGCGCACGCGCCGCTAACGATTCGCTGGCCGTCGGCATCGCGGCGATCTTGCTCTGGCTGCTGACCCGCGAAAAAACTCACTGGCTGACCATGGGAACCATGCTGGGCGCGGCGATCCTGGCCAAGGCCTCTCTCCTGGTGCTGCTGCCTATCCTCATGCTCCTCCGCATTCGGCGGCACTGGAAACAGACTCTGCAGGCTGTCGTTTTGGCATTAGCGATCGGCGCCTGGTGGTACGCGCGCAATGTCATCAACGGAGTGCCACTCACCGGCTGGCAGGAAAGCGTCCCGTTGCGCACACTCACCCGCAGCGCCTTTCAATTGATCCGCACGGACCGCTGGATGAACGGCGTACAGGCGATTACGAAATCCTTCACCTGGTTCGGCGCATGGAGCTTCCTGACCCTGCGTACGTGGATGTACCTGGTTCTCGAAGCCTTCGCCTTTGGCGGTATGTTGCTCGGACTGGTCCGGCGGAGGCGCGACACCCGTCCCACCGACCTCCGCGTGCCTTTCGTTTTCACTCTGTCCTTTGCCCTGGCGATAGCGGGAGGCGCGGCGGCTTACAACGCCGTCCACGGCATTCCCGGCATTCCCGGCTGGTATCTCTGGCCTGCGGGCGGAGCTATGGCAATCCTGATTATCGCGGGGCTGGGGCGTTTCTCCATCGTCTTCGCGGCAATGCTCGCGCTCACGGATCTCTTCGGCGTCGCCGCCCGCATGATGCCTTATTATGCCGGTCTGGCGCAGTGGAACCACGGCTCCGTCTCTCAATTCCGCGACTCGGCAGCACGCTTGCACGTACCCGGCTGGCTGGCCGTCGCATGGGTGATCGCCACCGTCGCGATTCCGCTCCTGCTGCTTCAGGGCCGCGCAAAAGTGCGGATGTAGTCGATATCGAAAACGGCGGGAAACCTGGTGGTCTCGTCGGGTTCGCCCGACCTCTCCGTATTCACTCCCAGCCAGACCGCGAGATACATTGGCTGATGCGGAACGCCGTCGAACGAGTGAAATCTCTCCACGCCGTCGACAAACCAGAGAATTTTCTCCTCGTCCCATTCCACGGCAACGATGTGGAAGCCCGTCGATAGGTCGGCAACTTTGTGAGAACCGGTGTAGTCGCGATCGGCCTTTTCATCACCCCATCGGTTGGCGAACAGTGCGGTGGAGGGGTCGCTCCCGACTACGTCCAGCACGTCGATGGACGGTATCTCCCCGGATGGTATCGGCAACAGCCGGAACCGCGGCTCCAATCCCCGGCCGGCCGGTATGCGGAAACGTATCTCAAACCTGCCGTAGGTCTGAGCGAACGTGCCAAACGTCGTGATGATGGCGGAAGTGAATTGCCCCTGTGGCGAATGAGCGTTCGTTCTCCGCGCGACGATATGCGCCTGGCCGCCCGAAACCGTGACCGCATCGGTCGTCCATTGCTGATCGCCGGCGATCGCCGGATTCCCCGGCTCATGCGGCGACCATATCGAATAATTCAACGCGTCGCCGTCGAACTCGTCGTCGAACTTCAGCACCCGGCCGGCGATGCGGGTGCCGGGATCGCGCGTGCCGGCGGTCGTCGTTTCGGCGCTTTGCGCGCCGGCGGCGGCAGAGCCTCGGCCTCCCTTCGCCGCCGTTTGCGCGTCGATGGGCAGCACGGCCATTAGTATTATGAGTACTGCCGACAAAAGCGCTGCCGACAACGCCACTGTCACCGAAACCTTCGCCGACTTAGCGCGTTTGTAGTAGTAATGCATGCCGATGTGAATCCGATGAAACGAATCGAACGCTGATGTAACCTTAAATAACATGCGGATACTTGTAGTTGAAGATGAAAGACGCATCGCGGACTTCCTGGGCAGGGGGCTACAGGGCGCGGGCTACGCGATTGACGTAGCGCCGGATGGCGCCACCGCCATCCAGTTCACGCATGACACCGATTACGACCTCGTCATCCTGGACCTCATGCTCCCCGATATGGATGGGCTGAAGGTCCTCGAAAGAATCCGCGGCCGCCCGAGCGGACCTCCGGTGCTGATTCTGAGCGCCAGGGGCCAGCTGGACGACCGCGTCAAGGGCCTCGAAAACGGGGCCGACGACTACATGACGAAGCCGTTCGCCTTCGTCGAACTCCTGGCGCGCGTCCGCGCGTTGCTGCGGCGCGGCCAGCCGACGCCCGAGCGGCTTCAGGTGGGCGATCTGGTCGTCGACAGTCTCCGCCGCAAAGTGACCCGTGGCGCGGAAACCATCGATCTCGCGCCGAAGGAATTCGGCATCCTCGAATACATGATGCGGAATAAAGGCCGTCCGCTCAGCCGGACGATGATCGTCGAGCACGTCTGGGACATGGATTACGACGGACTTACGAACATCGTCGACGTCTATATCCGTCATCTCCGCAGCAAGATAGACGACCGCTACCCCGAAAAGCTCATTCACACCGTGCGGGGAATCGGCTACATGATCGAAGCTCCCGAGAAGTCGGCAAACAAGCCGGAATCCGGCAATCCGATGCATGCAGCCGGCTAGCACACGGGCCGCGGCGCGCGGCGCCAAACGTTGGAGGAATCACCGGTTCAGCCTGGTCCGGCGGCGTAACTTGCGCGTGTTCCTCAGAAGCGCACGGGCCGTGACGCGCGGCGCCAAACCAATTCAGGAACAACCGTAAAGCCGCGTGCCGCGGCCAAGTCGTGCGCGAGTTCCCCGGGAGAACGTTGTAAAGTAGATCGCGAGAGGGCTTTCTGGCGGAACGCAGGCACATCTCCCGCGGACTTCGGTTCAGGCTGACGGTCGTCTACACGGCGATCTTCACGCTGCTTCTTGTCGGAATTACATTCGTTTTCTGGCAAAAGCTGAAATCGAGCCTCGACGATCAGGCGTACAAAATTCTCGACCAGACCTTCGACGTACTCAAAGCCGGCGGCTTGCGCATCGAAGGTGAAGCCGACCACGTGAACTGGTATCTCGACAAAGACGATCCCGACGAGAACAGCATTCGCGGACGCGTGCAAAGCATGTATATGATCGCCGACGCGAACGGCAGGGTGGTGGACCAGCCAGACACCTATTCCGATACGTATAAGGCTCTCGGCTTCGATCCGCCTGCGTACGTGAAGGCGGTGCTTTCCAATCCGGTTCAGCCTCAATGGCAAACCCGTAAAGCGGGCGGCGTTCGTTATCTGATCCGGTCCGGTTACATTCTGAACGACTCCAGAGTCAACCCCCGCAAGTTCTACGTGGCCATCGGAAGTTCTCTCGCTAACAACGACAAGGTGCTGACCGACTTCACCTGGTTGTGCATCGCCCTGATTCCGCTGGTTGCGGTGCTCGGGGCGGCGACAGGCTGGATTGTTGCCGGTCGCGCGCTGCGGCCCGTGATGGAGATCGCCCGTGCAGCCCAGCGCATCAGCGGATCCAACCTCAGCCTGCGCATTCCGGAGCGGAAAGCGGCGGACGAATTGGAATATCTGGTAGAGACCTTCAACGACATGATTTCGCGCCTCGAACAAAGCTTCATCCAGGTACGCCAGTTTTCGACCGACGTCTCCCACGAGCTTCGTACTCCCATCACCATCGTCCGCGGTCAACTCGAGGTGGCGTTGTTTACCGCCGAGACTGCCGAGCAGTACCGCGACGCCATTGTGACAGCGATGGGAGACGTAGAACGCCTCTCCCAGATCGTGCGCGCTCTTCTCCTTCTTTCGCAGGCCGAAACTGGTCAGGTAGTCCTGCAGCTGCAACCGCTTGATCTCATCGAAACCGCGCGCAACATCACCGAGCAGTTTGAGATACCAGCCGAGGGCGCCGATGTTCGCATCTCGTTCCACGGAGGGGCGGGGAATTGCGAAGGCGAATTCGACCGCGTGCAGATCGAACGCATGCTGTCGAATCTGATATCGAACGCCGTCAAATTTACGCCACCGGGCGGCGAGGTGCGTGTTTCGGCGAAACGCGAGGGCGATCACGCCGAGATCGTTGTGGAGGATACAGGGCAGGGCATTTCACCGCAGCATTTGCCGCATATCTTCGACCGGTTTTACCGGGTTCGGGGACCGGAAGAGCAGTCCTCGCCCGAAAAGGGGCTCGGCCTTGGGTTGAGCTTCGTGAACTGGATCGTGCGTGCGCATTCCGGTACCATCGACGTGAAAAGCGAACCGGGCAACGGCACGACGTTCACGGTCAGGCTGCCGTTGCATTCTCATCCGCCGACCGCAATTGTGACCGACGACACCCACGATTCGGTGATGAAGCCGGTTTAATCGGATCTTTACTCGCCAGGTCTCCCGTTCGATCTATTCTGGATTCAGTGACCCGGTTTGTCTTCGCATCTTTCTGGCTGCTGGCGTACGGAACGGCGTCGCAGGCTCAGCAACCGACGAAATCCGCGGCTGCGAAACCGGCGTCGAAGGCGACTTCTCCGTCGAACGACATCTTCTCCGGCACCGTTTCGGCCAGCCAGCCGGATTCCATCACCGTGGTCCGCAAAGTACCATCGCGTCCCGACGAGTCGCGAGTGTTCGTTTTGGACAAGGACACGAAAATCGAAGGCAAAGTGAGGGTGAACGCCCGCGTGACGGTACGCTTCAGTGCGGATGACGGGGGGGCCGTCCACGCGTTGCGTGTCATTGTACGGCCCGATGCGAAGGCCGGAACGGGCAAAGCGCAAACGGCTACGAGCAGACGGTAGATAAACCGACCCGACGGCAGCGCTCCGCGAGACTGGCTAAAATCGGCAATATGGCTGTTCAGGCGAACTCTCCGGCACTCGCGCATGTCGACACGAGCCATCCCCTTTCAGCCTTGCTTTCTCAGGTCCTCGTTGCCTTCACGCTGGAACTTGACAACGAATTCGAGTGCCGGATGCTTGAGGCTGGCCATCCCGGCACGCTGTCTCTCGTAGTCTGGGCCAACGTCATGCGTTTCCTCACCGACGGGCCCGTCCTGGTGCGAGACCTGGCGAAAAAGGCTCTCGCCGCGGACAACGCTGTCAGGTTTCAGCTCGGGTGCCTGGAACGGTGGGGATTCGTCTTGTTGCAGGCGGATTCCGGACTCGGGCGGCGCGAAGGCTGGGGCAGCGGACGCGGCATTCGCCTGGATTGGACGGTTCGCCTGACAAACCGCGGACTCGCGGCGTGCCGAATCTGGCCGCCGCTAGGCGGACTGATCGAACGGAGATGGGAGAGACGGTTCGGCGCAGACGAAATCCGCAATCTCCGCCACGCATTGCAGGACGTTGCCGAAAAACTCGATATCGAGTTACCGCACGGGCTACAGAGTTGGGAAGTAGCTCCGCGTCTTCCTCCCCGGGCCGCGGGAAACTGCGGCGAACTCTCACTGCCCACGCTCCTCTCCGGGCTGTTGATGGCTTTTCGGCTGGAATTCGAACGTGAGTCGCCTGTTCCGCTGGAGCTCTGCGCCAACACACTGCGTGTGTTGGGCGCCGAGCCGATCCGAGCTGCGGAAATTCCCAGGTTGACTGGCGCGTCACTGGAAACGAGCGGCGTCGGATGGCAGATTAAGCCCTATGTCGTGGTGGAACCCGACCCGGCGGCCGGCCGAGGGAAAGTGATCAGATTGTCGCCCCGGGGTATGACCGCCCAGCGGAATTACCATGCGTTAAACGAGACGATCGGGAAGCGCTGGGAGGAGCGTTTCGGCAAACAGGCGATCGGTCGCCTTTGCGACGCTTTGCAGGGACTGTTCGACCAGCATGACGAGGATGGCCCGCTGCTGGCAAAAGGGCTGGTTCCGGCACCCGGGACGGTCCGTTCGGGAGACCTGGCGCCCGCGCTTGGTCGCCGCAGTATCGGAGCGGCGGCGCGCCAGCGAATGCGCGACCTGGTGGCGCAGACTGAAGCATTCATCTCCGATCCGGCCGGCGCATTGCCGCATTACCCGTTGTGGGACATGAACCGCGGGTTTGGCCCCTGACGGGTTTCATGCGGAAGGAAGTTCAACTGACACCACGCCCTCGGTTTACTCTGGATAAGTATGAACTTCATCCGCTTACGAGCCAGATGCGTCTCTGGTTTGGCCGTCACGTTCGCAGTTTTCGCCGGGATGGCCTTCGGGCAGTCCACGCCCGCCAAGACATTCAGCGGCGCCGCCGCGCTTAACTTCACCGCGAAAGCCGTTGCGTTCGGGCCTCGCCCGTCGGGAAGCGCCGCGAACGTGAAACTGCGTGCGTACATCCACGCGCAACTCGCCGGCTGCGGGTGCCAGGTGTCGTCCGATTCCTTCACCGCGCAGACGCCCGACGGCGCTGTCGCCATGGAAAACATCATCGCGAAGTTCCCCGGCAAGTCCGGACGCGCCATCGCCATCACCGGTCATTTCGATACGAAGAAAATGACGGATTTCGTCGGCGCGAACGACGGCGGGTCGTCGACAGGCATACTTCTCGAATTGGCGGCCGTCCTTGCCGGACGTCCGCGCATTGATGACGTTTATCTCGTCTTTTTCGACGGCGAAGAAGCGGTCCGCGACTGGACCGCAACCGACAGCGTCTACGGCAGCCGCCACCTTGCGCAAAAGTGGACGGCCGATGGAACCAATCGCCGCCTGAAAGCCCTGATCAACGTCGACATGACGGGCGACAAGGATCTGGACATCGTCTACGAAGCCAATTCGTCGGCTTCTCTGCGCAAACTCGTTTGGGACAGCGCCGATGCGCTCGGCTATTCCGCCAATTTCCTCCGCCAGCTCGCTGCGGTGGAAGACGACCACCTGCCGTTTCTCGAAGCCGGTGTGCGTTCTCTCGATCTGATCGATTTCACCTACGGCCCGCGCAACGCGTACTGGCACACGCCGCAGGACACGATGGACAAGCTGGGCGCGCACAGTTTTGAAGTGATCGGCAATGTGCTGATGCGCGTGATTCCCGAACTGGAATCGGAAAAACAACCTTGAACGAACACAGTCCGGACGGCGTCATCGTCGTGAACAAGCCCACTGGCTGGACTTCGCACGATGTTGTGGCGAAGATGCGCGGCATCGCGGGAACCCGAAGCGTGGGACATCTGGGAACCCTCGACCCGATCGCTACCGGTGTCCTTCCGGTGATGGTGGGCCAGGCGACACGGCTCGCCCGTTACTTCGAGAAATCCGAGAAAGCTTACGAAGCCGTCGTTCGCTTCGGATTTGCCACCACCACATACGATCGCGAGGGTGAACCGACAACGCCGGTGACAGAGGTAAACATCAGCGCGGAGCAGATCGAAGCCTGCCTTGCAGCGATGCGCGGCGATATCCTGCAGATGCCACCACCGGTTTCAGCTAAGAAGATCGGCGGCGTGCCGGCTTACAAACTCGCGCGAAAGAATCAGTCCGTGGAACTCGCGGCCGCGCCGGTGTCGATCTATGAACTGACGCTGCAGGGCGTCGACGGCAATCGCGCGAAGCTGAAAGTTCGTTGCTCACCGGGAACCTACATCCGGTCCATCGCGCACGAACTGGGTGCCGCGCTCGGGTGCGGTGCGCACGTGGAGGCGCTCGCGCGCACGGCGTCCGGCGTGTTCACGCTCGCGCAAGCGCACACGCTGGAGGTCCTGCAGCGGCTCAAGGCCGAACGACGCCTCAGCGAAGCGCTGCTGCCGATGGCCGACCTGCTGCCGCAATTTCCGGGCGTCTTTATCGACGATCTGACGGTTCGGCAAGTGCGTCAGGGCCGCGATTTCGGAGTTTCACCATTTCGCACGAATCCCCGTGCGGAATACGTAAAGGCTATCGGACCCGACGGGATGCTCGTGGCCATAGGGCAGATCGCTCTGCCGCACGCTTATCACCCGGTCGTGGTGTTTAATTGAACGGCTGCGGGAGCCATTAGCGTGATTCGGGCGCGACACCGTCCCACGCCACCGCCGCAGGGGGGATACTGGGCATTGCGCTCATTCGCCCGAATCGCCACACTAACCGCCTGGCTCTCTGTCGCATTGCTTGCGCCGGCGGCCGATCCGCCCGAGATTGTCGCCACAAACCGATCCGTGGCAAGCTTCAGACCCGAGTTTCAGGTTGAACCCATTGCGCCGGCCTCTATCGAAAAAATGCGCGGAATCTCCTGGCACGAAGGTTGCCCGGTTCCGCGCGAAGACCTTCGCCAACTGAAATTGTCGTACTGGGATTTCAACCAAAAACCCGCCCCGGGCATCCTCATCGTTCATAAGGACGTGGCCGCCGAAGTTGCGGAAATCTTTCGCGACCTCTTCCAGCACGGATTCCTGATCGAAAGGATGGCGCCAATCGAAAATTACAACGGCAGCGACGACGCCTCCATGGCGGCAAACAACACGTCCGCATTCAATTGCCGCGACGTCACCGGCCAGCCGGGCAATTTCTCCAATCACAGCTGGGGTCGCGCGATCGATATCAATCCCCTGACGAATCCGTATGTTAAAGGCGATACCGTGCTGCCTCCCGAAAGCCGGCAGTATCTGGACAGGGCCCGGGCTTTTCCCGGTTCGATCCTCGGCGGCAGCTTCATCGTTAAGCGTTTCCAGCGTTCCGGTTGGACATGGGGCGGTGCGTGGACCGACCGCACGGATTATCAGCACTTTGAAAAGCCTGCGCTCAAGTAAACCGCGGCGCGCTGCGGAGATTCCACGTCTCTCGCAAGCGATGAGCCAACATCGGGGGGCCGCTGCTATCATTGCTGTTAGTTCTCAGGAATCGGGGATGCGAATTATCGTCCTTACGGGTCTGAGCGCTGGGCCGGACCGCCGCAGGATCCCCCAAAAGGTTTCGCCGGGCCCGGTCGGGGTGAAAATCCGCAACGATTTTCCGTGTACTGTCGTCTCTGTAACGTTGAGCAGTGCCTTGAAGCCCCGAAACGCAGAACTACGGTATTAAATTCTTAAATGAAGAATCTCCAGACTGTTTGCCTGCTGTTCGCCATGGGTGGCCTCGTCGTCGCTCAGCAATATACGATTAACACGGTTGCGGGCACTCCCCAGGTTCCCGGCCTTTTTCCTTTCCCGCTCCCTGCCCCCGCTACCGGCGCAACTCTTGCTCCGGCGACTGGACCCAGTGGAGGACAGCTCTACCATCCCTCGGTCGTCTCAACCGACACCCAGGGCAACATTTACATCGGCGACTCCTACACCTATACCGTGCGCATGGTGAACCTCAGCACGGGCAATATCTCAATCATCGCGGGCAACGGCACTCCGGGTAATGCGGGCGACAAAGCGTTGGCCACGTCGGCCAATATCACCGACGTTCACGGTATTGCGGTCGATAGCAGCGGACAGGTCTTCTTTTCGGATACTTCGACGTGCCGAATACGCCGGGTCGACAATCCGATCACAACGACGCAACCCTTTATCTGGACGGCTGCCGGCAACACAGCGGTGCCGTTCTGCGGCGCGACTTCCGGATCTCCGTTCGTTTCACCCGGCGCGCTCGCGTTCGACTCAAAAGGCAATCTGTACATCGCCGATTACGGGGCCGCCGTCGTGCGACTGATGACGAACACCGGCGCAGTCTCGACCTTTGCCGGCACAGGCACTTATGGCTATGCCGGAGACGGCGGACCCGCATCGAAGGCGGAACTCGCGTATCCGGTTTCTCTGACCTTCGACTCGTCCGGCAACCTCTACATCGGCGATGTAGGGAACAACGACATCCGCAAAATCGATACCAGCGGGAATATAACTACGGTGGCTTCAAACGTCAATCCGCAGGGCCTCGGGATCGATGCGGCGGGAAATTTCTACTTCGTCGATGGCGTCACGTCCACTGTCAGAAAGACCCTGCCCGGCGGCGGGATCGTGACGATCGCGGGCAACGGTTCGCCCGGGTATGCCGGAGACGGCGGACCGACTTCGCAGGCGGTCCTGAATCAGGCCAGCGGGCTGAACATCGATCCGCACGGGATCATTTACGTGGCCGACACGATGAACGACATTATCCGGTCCTTGGTGCCGATCCCATCGTCTCTTGGAGTGCAGGATACGGCGAGCGAAGTGCCGGGATCGGCTCTGGAGATTGGTGCGATTGCGCCCGGAGAAATCCTGACGCTGTTCGGCTCGGGCCTTGGGCCGGCGACGTTGACGCAGGCTACGGCAGGCGCGAACGGCCTTTACCCGACCCAACTCGCCGGAACGTCAGTCACATTCAATAACACGCCTGCGCCGATTATTTACACATCGTCCGGTCTTGTGACGGTGGTGGCTCCCTATGAAATCACTGGTTCTTCGTCTGCGAACATCGCCCTTACCTATCAGGGCAGCACTTACACGGCCGCGATGCCCGTCGTGGCGGTGCAACCGGCCGTGTTTACGGCGAACGCATCGGGCGTGGGACAGGCGGCGGCGCTCAACCAGGATCTCTCCGTCAATAGCGCGGCGAATCCGGCCCATCTCGGCAGTACGATCGTACTTTATGTGAACGGCGCCGGCTACACGACCAACCCGGTGGACGGGCAAAAGGCTCCCGTGAACTGCGGCATAGCCTGTCTCGCATCGCCACTACAGCAGGTGACGGTGAAAATCGGCAACCAGTTCGTCACCCCGAGTTACGCCGGAGCTGCGCCATCGCTGATAGCGGGAGTGATGCAGGTGAACGCGCAGATTCCGCCTGGCATTATTCCGGGAACCATCCCCGTAACGGTGATTTTAGGCGGGCCAACGCCGAACGGCTACCCGTCGCAGTCCTCGGTAAACATCGCGGTGATCCAGTAAAGCCCGGTCGCCCGCCACAGTGCGGGATTCCGCTCTGGTATCAGCGCACGGACTCCATATCCGCGAGGATTTCCGCCATGCGCGAAGCGCCGCCGGGATCCCCTCCAAAGCGTACCCGATTGTATGTCAACGTGAACGTGTCGACGATCCCCCTCTCACGTTCGGGCAGATTACGCGCGAATTCCAAAGGCGTGAACCACGCGGGCTTCTGGAATCCGCGCCGGGCCATAGTGGAGAGCATCCGCTCGTAAAGCAGAACGGCATCGTCGGCTGTTGCTTCTCCCCGCCGGATCTTTCGCATCCGTTCGACTCTGTTCCAGTTCCTCTGGAGCCTGCTCCCGAAGATGGCGCCTACGGCCAATATTGACAAAAGCGCCAGCACTGCGGCTCCTCGTGCCAGGAAAGATACGAAGAATTCCCCAGGCGCGCCGGACCATCCCGCACCCTCGCTGCGCGACAGTGATTTCAGTCTGCGCTCGAAAGCGAGCGCGAGTGCCGCCTGTTGTGCGGGGTTATAGCTCACCACCCAACGCTGCCATGCGGTGTCTGCCGCGTCGAGGTACATATTGACGCGGTTCAACCACCCTGAGTCAGTCCGATCGACACCCTGGGGCGTCGGATCGAAGGTTAACCAGCCACGCCCGTCGATCCACGCCTCTACCCAGGCGTGCGCGTCCGAGGCTCGCAGCACCAGGTATCCGGAGACATCGTTGAAATATCCTCCCTGAAATCCCATGGCCACTCGGGCCGGAATCCCCTGAGAGCGCAGGATGACTGCCATTGCCGATGCAAAGTACTCGCAATAGCCGCGTTTAGTGGTAAACAGGAAACGCGCCAACGGGTCGCTCGTGCCTGGGAGCGAGACTGCATCCGCCGGCGTACCCTCGAGCGAGTAAGTGAAGTCGTTGCGCAGGTGCCGCTCAATTCGGGAAGCTCGATCGAACTCGTCTCCTGCGCCGGACCAACTGCGCCCCAGTTCCGGAATGCGAGGGTCGAGACCGGCCGGAAGATTAAGATAACGACGGCGTTCGTTCAGAGCCAACGGGTGGGGAAGCGGAGCGCCGTTCAGCGCGGAGACCTCATAACTCAGAGGCTGGCCCAGCGCGGGAATCGCCCGGAACGAGTCCCCGGCGGTTCGCATTAATTGCGTCGGTGCAACCGCATCCGGGACCAGGCGAATGAATTCCGGAATCCCGGCGATGAACAGAGCACCGGTGTCTGAGCTGACCACATCCACCCGATAGAGCATCCTCGCGCCGTCCAGCCGCGAGCGCTGCAGCTGGTCGGCAACCTCGATCGACTTCTGAAACTGGCCGCGGAGTTGCGGCTCCGTCCAATGCCGTCCGTCGAACTGGCTCAGGGTGGAACCGCGCCATTTCAGATTCGGCGGCAGGCTGGCTCCGGTCGATCGAATATGTAATACAGGCCGATCGTCTTTGGCTATCGGACCGAAACCGCCCAGATCGATCGAGTTTGTGAAGCCCGTGAGGCGTGGCCCGTTTGGAAACAGCATGGCGGCTGCCCGGGCGGTTCTCGGCACGATCAGAAACAACCCCGCCGTCAGCACCAGGATGCCGCAAGCCGCTCCACCTACCAGCAACGCGAGCCGCCAGCCTGTCCTCGCGCCGGCAACCGGCACCGCTAATTCGCTGCGTTGGAATCCGCGGCGAATTTCGGCGCTGGTCAGGGCTGCGAGTCCGCATATGACGGCACCAGCCAGCCATCCGAGGAAGCGGAGTTGTGTGGAGAGCGCCGCCGCACCCATAAGAGCCACGAATGCCAGAGAACCGGTATAGAGGTAATCGCGGTTGGAGCGCGCCGAAAGAACCCGGGCGACGCCCAGGAAGCAGACGCCGTGGGCTGTCGCGGCAAAAAAATCGTGGGATATGAAATAGAAATCGATGGGGTAAAAGACGATATAGGCTGTTGCGAGAAGCGTGATCAGGCGTTGCGGAATGCGAAGGCGCGCGAGGCCGAGAGTCATCAGTCCGCGCCAGCAAAGTCCGGCGAGCAGGAAAGCGAGAGAGGGGGGATCGAGACGTCCGGTATCAGCAAGCGCGCAGAAGGCGCACGCCACCAGCCCCAGCAGAGAAAACTGGAAAAAGCGTTCGATGGACGGCGTGGTGGACGTACGTTCCGAGTAGGGTGCCGGGGCGTGGCGGAGCGAACGCTGGTTAGCCGGAGCCTGGCGAGTAGGAGGCACAGCCCCAGTGTATCGACATTCAGGGGTGAAAGCCTGAAGACCTGTGGCGGGATTCGCCCGATCCCTGCCTGGCGTAACCTGACGTTCGGTATCCGCAAAGCCGGCCAGTTCGGCCAGACTGCCGGGAGTGTTCACACACGGGGTGCGGGCGGACAGCTCGAAACGTTCGGGGTTCTTGCATTCACTGAATAGTGGGGCTTAGACAATCGGGACCACGGGCATTCTGGCACGGCATAGTACCAGGACCATTTCTAAGCCGTGCAGTGGCGGTGTATACTTCATCATGGGCGAAGAACAACGGGAACACGCTGGATTTGCCCCAAACGGAGTTTTTTTGCTTTATTACGGACGGCTGCGAGACTGGTTCGGGCGTTGCGCTGGTTTGAAACCAGTCCTGGCCGCAGTCTGCTTTTGCTTCGGATATTCCGCGTCCCTGCAGGCCGACACCATCTTCGGCAACATGACCGGAAACTTCAGCGGCGGTGAAACGGTCGACGGCACGGCCTTCGACGGGCTCTCGCTTGCGGAAGCTTTCACGCCACAGGCGAATTTCCTCATGACAGGGGTTCAAGTTGTCGTTTCTTCAGTGGGCGGGACGGGCGATCCGAATTTTGACCTCTACCTGTACTCAAACGGCGGTGGTGCGCCCGTTTCGCTCCTCACAACTCTTGGGACTGATCTTGTGGCTCCCGCATCTGGCGGTATAGTCGCGGTTTCGGTCAATGGTCGAGTCGCTTTGGTGCCAGGGACCGAGTATTGGCTGGTGTTGACGGCATTTAACGCGAACACCGACATCTCCTGGGAAGCGGGTGGCACGCAATCGGTGCCGACCGCGTTGACCGTGCCGCAACTCGACGGGAGTTGGGTGGCGAATAACTCTGCCGATTTGCAGTTTGAAGTCGACGGGACGGATCCGCCGAATGCGCCGGAACCCGGCACATTCGTCCTCATCGCGATTCCGGTTGCGTGGATTAAGTTCCGGCTGGCCCGTCGGCGCCGTGGTTCGGCCTGAGCGCACTACCGCTGGCTGAAGAGAGGCGGCCTGACCGCTTGTCACCCCACCCGCCGTGGTTGTATACTTCAATCGGGTGCAACGGGGACTCGGCGAATCTCGCCTGATCGGAGTTTTTTGGTTCGCTTTCGGTTATTGCGCAGTTGGCTTGGGCGCGGTGCCGGTTATCTCCCGGTGCTTGCGGTAGTCTGCGTTTACTTTGCTCCTGCGGCTTCTCTGCGAGCCGACACTATTTTCAGCAACATAGCCGGAAACTGCTGCGGTGGTGAACCAGTCGATGGCACCGCGTTCGACGGACTATCGCTCGCCGAAGCATTTACTCCCAATCAGATTTTTGAGTTGAGCGATGTGCAGTTGGTCGTGGCGCCGGTACTCGGCGCGGGAGACCCGAATTTCAACGTATATCTGTACTCAGACGGCGGTGGAACGCCAGGTTCGCTCCTCGCAACACTTGGATTCAACCTGGCGGCGCCCGCGGATGGCGGCATTGTTACGCTTCCCATGACGTCGGCTCTTGACGTTTTATCCGGCACGGAGTACTGGGTTGTCTTGACGGCGTTCAACGCGGATACTGAGATCTCCTGGGAAGCGGGCGGGACGCAATCGGTGCCGACCGCGCTGACTGTACCGCAGCTCGACGGGAGCTGGGTGGCAAATAATGATGCGGATCTTCAGTTTGAGATCGACGGCGGGAATCCCGGCATACCAGAGCCCGGCACAATTATCCTCATCGCGGCGCCGATTCTCCTGATCCTGTTCCCCTTGGTTCGTGTTGGTTTTACGGCGCGGTTGCGGCGACGAAAGCGCTCGTGGTAGTATTTGAAAGTACCCCCCGAAAGGCTCAGTGGGAGGTGTGCGCTCTGTGCGCAGCCGTTAGCACCAATGAGGAATTATGGCAAAAAAACCAGGCAAGAAATATACCGCTGCGTTCAAACAAGTTGAAACGCGCGATTACCCCCTCGATCAGGCAGTGCCGCTCCTCCAAAAGATCAAGTTCGCGAAATTCGACGAAACGGTCGAAGTTCACATGCGCCTGGGTGTCGATCCCAAACACGCCGATCAGATGGTGCGCGGCACTGTTCTGATGCCCAACGGGCTGGGAAAATCCAAGAGAGTTCTCGTCATCACCAGCGGCGACAAATTGCGCGAAGCGCAGGAAGCCGGCGCCGATTTCGTGGGCGGCGAGGACATGGTCAATAAGATCCAGTCCGAGGGCTGGACCGATTTTGACGCGGTCATTGCCACTCCCGATATGATGCGTTCCGTCGGTAAACTCGGTAAGGTTCTCGGTCCGCGCGGACTGATGCCCAATCCGAAGACCGGAACCGTTACCGTCGATGTGGCCAAAGCCATTCAGGAAACCAAAGCCGGCAAAGTGGAATTCCGCGTCGACAAGACCGGCATCATTCACGCTCCGGTTGGTAAAACGAGTTTCACGGCCAATAAACTCGTGGAGAATGCTTCCAGCCTGATCACGGCCGTTCTGAAGGCCAAGCCGTCGGCGGCCAAGGGCAAGTACGTGAAGAGCGCGACCATCTGCTCAACCATGGGTCCTGGCATTCCCGTGGATATCGTTGCCTTGACGGCGAAGGAAGCCGCGCGTGAATAGCGGCGTTCAGGAAAGGCCGCGCGTGAATAGGCCGCGTTTATAAGGAGCCGCCGAAGATCGGTGGTTTTTCGGGTGTCCGTCCGCGGACGCGTTCTGGTCGGCGCAGTTTGAACCAAGGTCAGCCAACATGAAGAACAGAGAAGACAAGAAGAAAGATTTCGAAGATCTGCGCAAGGCGCTGGAGTCGGTTCGGAACGTTTTTGTCACCGGGTTTGAAAAGATCACGGTGGATCAGGACTACAATCTGCGGAAGACCATTCGCGGCGCGGGCGGTTCGTACAAGGTCATCAAGAACAATGTGGCGGAGAAGGCTTCCGTCGGACTGCCATCCGAATCGGTATTACAGGACCTCAAGGGCATGACGTCGCTTGCCTGGACTTCGGGCGACCCTGTTGCTCTGGCGAAGGCGTTGACGGCTTATGCGAAAACTACGCCGGCATTCACGTTCAAAGCCGGCCTCGTCGAAGGCCGCGCTGTCGATGTCAGGGCCATTGGCGATTTGGCGAACCTTCCCCCGAAAGAGGAAATCTTCGCTAAGCTGCTTTATTTGATCAACGCGCCGGCACAGAGGCTGGTGACGACTTTGGGCGCGGTGGGGCGAAATGTCGCCGTTGTTGTCGATCAGGGCGTGCAGGGCGGCAAGTTTGGCTCGGGACAAGGCGCGTAGCCGGTGGGTCGGCCGGGCAATCGGCGAGGGCGCTCGGAATAACGGATTTCAGTCGTAAAGGTTTTGAAGAGTTCACATTTTTCAGGGAGTTTCTAATATTATGGCGGACATTAACGCAATTGCGGATCAGATTCAGGGCTTGACGCTGCTTGAAGCGTCTCAGCTCGTTAAGTTGCTCGAAGAGAAGTTGGGCGTATCGGCGGCTGCGGCGGCCCCGGTGGCGGCGGCTGGCCCGGCTGCGGCAGCTGCCCCGGCTGCGGAAGAGAAGACCGAGTTTACGGTCGTTCTCAACGCGGCGGGCGCAAATAAGATCAACGTGATCAAAGTTGTGCGCGAAGTGACCAGCCTCGGCCTCAAAGAAGCCAAGGATCTGGTTGACGCCGCGCCCAAGCCTGTCAAGGAAGGTATCAGCAAGGACGAAGCTGAAACCATTCGGAAGAAGTTCGCCGACGCTGGCGCAACCGTGGAAGTTAAGTAGCCTCAGGCATTAACTTAATACGTTTGTTACAGTTGCGGTCCCTTTGGTGGGGATGAATTGGCGGCAGAGGAGCTTCCGGCTCCGTTGCCGCCATTGAGCTTTGTCTGGATGGGTTTGACGGGTTGACGATTCAGTGTTATCCTCGTATTGTTGGCGAGGTATGCACCGGATTTAAAACCGGGAATAGGTGACGGTGGCGCTGGAACCCTGGAACTTGTATTGCAAGCCGGTCGTACCATCGCGCGGAGAATCTGTGTCTCCGTGCGGCGGCGCCAGTGGTCTATCTTGTATTGCTTCGGCTCTTTCGAGTCCGATAGGCCCTTCGATGTGGTCTCCCTTCGTACTTTATCCTGCCTGTTTTACAGGCACGTCGTCAAGCGAATTTTCAGACAAGTTTTGTTCACCGGGAATTTTGATTTTGGCGGAGCGTGCCATGTCGCTGGTTATTCGCAGCGTCATGCGCAGCCCGCTTGAGTGTTTGGTTTCCAGGTAGCCGTTTCATCCGAAACGGCGCCTGTTGCAACGGAGCTCCCTTATGTCTTCTGAAAACGGTCTGGCCCCCGATCGGGTTGATTTTTCCAAGATCAAAACTTCGATTCCGATTCCGAATCTGATCGAAGTCCAGCGCAATTCCTATGAGCAGTTTCTGCAGATGGATCTGTTGCCTAATGAGCGCGACGATATCGGCCTGCAGACGGTGTTTACTTCGGTGTTTCCGATTTCCGATTTCCGCGGTGTCAGCCAGCTGGAATTCGTGGATTATTCGATCGGCAACTGGGAATGTAAATGCGGCAACCTGAAGGGTCTGCATCACCTTCGCTCCACCTGCCGCAATCCAAGCTGCGGCGCGGCGATCAAGACCGATCCGTTCCATCCAGGTGACGTTCTCTGCCACCATTGCGGTACTTTTAACAAGAACATCGTCACGTTCTGCAACAAGTGTGGCGATCCGGTAGGCCTGCAGCTGAAGTACGATCAGGCCGAATGCGAAGAGCGCGGCATGACGTACGCGGCGCCGCTCAAGGTCACCATCCGCCTGACGGTTTACGCGAAGGACGTTGAAACCGGCGCGAAAAGCGTCCGCGACATAAAGGAACAGGAAGTTTTCTTCGGCGAAATTCCGCTGATGAC
>PLEX01000072.1:0-3861 GCA_003136575.1 Bryobacterales bacterium
ACGCAGGAGCGCAGTTCCCTGCATGGCCCCCATTCCATAATCGCCCGCGCGCGTTCAAGTCCAGGGAGGGTCGCCGAGAGTGCTTGCAGGCACATCACTGCTCCCTACGCGCGCAGCGTCCGGGGCCAGCGAGAACTCTTCGAAGC
Source organism: Bryobacterales bacterium (assembly GCA_003136575.1). Lineage (GTDB taxonomy): Bacteria > Acidobacteriota > Terriglobia > Bryobacterales > Bryobacteraceae > BOG-234. The sequence continues at coordinate 147 of PLEX01000072.1, forward strand.
AGCAAGGATCAGGATTAGCCCGATCGCTACGCGAACTGCGCCGGCCGCGCAGAATCGCAATCTTCATGTCTTTCCGCCGGTCAGGCATGACTTACTCCTTGCACAATCTCGGCGGCGCACCCGGAATCCGGCGCACCGCAGATTTCAAACCGATCCTGCCGGATGATCGCAACGGCTGCGGTCATCCCACAAGGGCGTTCCAATTCGCGGCCTATGGGATACCGCCAAATAACACGTCAAGACAGGCCGCTGGCAGGCGGAAGAGCCCGCCAACAAGTCATCCCGCCGGCCTGCGGCCGTCTTACAGCGCCTTCGTCATCCGCTTCGTGGCGTCCCAGCCGAGCGGCTTGCCGAGTTGCATCGCTTCGAGCGCGATCAGACACGGCAGTGCGGAAGAATAGCCGATTTCCATCGGCGCATTTGTCTTCTTGCTGCGTGACTTGACGCAATCGAGGAAGTTGCGGGTGTGAACGTGGAGCGGATAATCTTCCTCCACGCCGCCGCGCGGGTTGACGTACATCTTCGCTTCGAGCGGTGGCCCGCCGTTGCCGCCTCTGCCGCCGAATCCACCGCCACGGCCTCCGCTGCCGCCGCGTCCGCCACGTCCGCCCGGTGCTATGTCAACGCCTCCGGCGCCCAGCGTCACGCCACCAGCCGTCGGAGGAGGAGGCGGACCGACTTTGTTGATCACGTGGCCCACCACCGGACGCACCGCCCAGCCCTGGCGGTTGATCTGCAGCGAACCGCGATTGCCGATGAAGAATACGCCCCAGTTTTCGATTTCATCCGCGCGGTAAACTTCCGCGTTGGCGAACGTCATCATGAAGTTATCGAACTGCCAGGAAATGGAGAATGTATCGGGCACCTGCTCGGAATCGGCGTCGGGCACGGCGAAACGTGCGCCGTTCGCCAGTGTCACTTTCGGAGCCTTGCCATCGGCGTTCATGAACCACAGGCCGACGTCCACGTGGTGGGCGCCCCAATCGGCCACCAGTCCCCCGCCGTAATCGTACCAGGCGCGGAAACCGAGCCGGCTGGGTTTGTAAGCCTTCTTTGGCGCGTCTCCCTGCCATGCATCCCAGTCGAGACCGGCCGGCACCGGCTGTTCGGTTTCTCTCGGGCGGGAGTAAGAACCTGGCTGGACGATCACCACGTGGCTGATCGTGCCGAGCGTGCCGCCATCGACGATTTTTTTCGCTTCGATGAAATGATCCCAGCTGCGCTGGTGGGTGCCTAACTGCACGACCTGTTTGCCCTTGTTATAGGCGTCGAGCATGGCGTTGATGCGAGGCACGGTGTTCGATGCCGGCTTCTCCACGTAGACGTCCTTACCGGCTGAAATCGCGTCGATCATGATGTGGCTGTGGGAATGGTCGGGCGTGGCGATCAGGACGGCGTCGATGTCCTTGCGGTCGAGAATCTTTCGGTAATCGACGACCGTATCCAGCTTCCAGGTCTGGCGAGCGGGTGTCATCCACTGCGTGAGCCGGGCCTGATTCACTTCGGCCGCAGCGAGGAATTTGCAATCGTCGTGCCGGACGAGCGAATCGAAGACGCGTCCGCCCCGGTTGCCGGTGCCGATAATCGCCATCTGAATCCTGTCGTTGGCTCCCAGGGCGGTTCGTGCCGCCGTTGCGGCCACCGCCGCCGCGGAAGCCTTTAGAAACATGCGTCTGTTATCCATTTGTCACTCCTGACGGTATTTGCTACCGGGTCTAGTATACAATCACAAAAGTTACGTCGCACGAAAAATTTATGAGGATTTTGGTTCTTGGTGGTGATGGTTATTGCGGATGGGCCACGGCGCTCTACCTCTCGAAAAAGGGGCACGCGGTATCCATAGCCGATAACTACGTGCGCCGGCAGTGGGATCACGAACTGGGAGCCCAGACTCTCACGCCGATCCGGCCCATGGCGCAGCGGTTGGCCGCATGGCGCGATCTTACCGGCGAAGAGATCTCGATGCATGTGGGGGATATTACCGATCACGAGTTCCTGTCCGGCGTGATTCAGGAGGAACGGCCCGAGGCTGTTGTCCATTTTGCCGAGCAGCGTTCCGCGCCGTATTCGATGATCGACCGGAAACACGCGGTCTCGACGCAGGTCAATAACGTCGTCGGCACGCTGAATCTGCTGTTCGCGCTGAAGGAATTCGCTCCCGATTGCCACCTGGTGAAGCTCGGCACAATGGGGGAATACGGGACGCCGAATATCGATATCGAAGAAGGCTACATCAATATCGAACACAACGGCCGCAGGGATTTGCTGCCGTTCCCCAAGCAGCCGGGCTCGTTCTATCACCTCTCGAAGGTCCACGATAGCCACAATATTGCCTTCGCGTGCCGGATCTGGGGGATTCGCGCGACGGACCTGCATCAGGGCGTGGTGTATGGAACCCTTACGGAAGAGACGGCGCTGAGCGAGGCGCTGATCAACCGCTTCGATTACGACGAAGTTTTCGGCACCGTCCTGAACCGTTTCTGCGTGCAGGCAGCGGTAAAGCATCCGCTGACGGTTTACGGCAAGGGCGGGCAAACGCGCGGGTATATCGATATTCGGGATACCGTTCGTTGCATCGAACTGGCGTGCCTGAGTCCGGCGGGACGTGGAGAATGCCGCGTATTCAATCAGTTCACCGAACAGTTCACGGTGCTGCAACTGGCGCACATGGTGCATGATGTGGCGAGGAAAGTGGGGCTCAACGTAGCCATCGATCATCTGCCCGATCCGCGCGTGGAACTGGAAGAGCACTACTACAACGCGAAGCACTCGAAGCTGGCCGATCTGGGGCTGCAGCCGCATTTGCTATCAGATTCATTGCTCGATTCGCTGCTCAATATATCGGTACAATACAGCGACAGAATCGATGCTGGATTGTTTATGCCGCAGGTGAACTGGCGGAGCCATCGGAATGAGCGCAAGCAGGCGGCGCCGGTAGCGGCGGCTGTCTGACGGTGCGGGCGCCTTTACCGTCGTGCTTTTCGTCGCCTCAGAGGTGCCGGTCACATTCATAGTCCCCGATTTCAGCAATGCCACGTTCCTNNGCAGCCGGCGTCCGGTAGGCGAGACTCTGGTGCAGCCGTTCCGTGTTGTAGAACCGGAGATACTTTTCGATCCCGGCCCGTGCTTCCGTCACCGACTCGTAGCTCCCGAGTTCAGACAGGTGCACGCCGCAGCTGCGTCGCTTGTGAGAGTCGCCCTTCGAAACGATGTCCGACAACGCCGCGCTTGGGTGGATGCCGATGTGGCGTCCGTTGTCGGAGAATCCCTCTTAAAGGGGCTGAACGCGGACGAAAAGAGGGCAATTAATTTCGCCGCTGAGTACGGAGCGGTTAGTGTCGGCGATGTACAGAGGCTGACGCAACGGTCGTGGCGGTCCGCAAAACGTCTGCTCGCGAATCTCGTTGTAAAGAGAATACTGGAGCACCGTATTGGGAAGGACTTGGATCGGGATCCGCAGGGCCGTTTTGTTATTGGGGCGATATCCCCTGAACTGAGGATCAAGCGGTTACGGAGAGCGCTTGACGAGCGGCCGAAAGAAGCTAAGACCGGCTCCAGTGCTGTTTCTTGAGCCGCCCGAGTTCGGGTCGTCAGATCATATCAACCATCCGCTGCCCTAATTTCGGTAGCCCCCAGCCCAGCTCACCCAACCTTCTCCGCAATCGACTTTCCCTGCAGAAACAGCCCAAGGTAATCCGGCCCGCCGGCCTTCGAG
>PLEX01000072.1:3885-11530 GCA_003136575.1 Bryobacterales bacterium
GCTTTCTGTTGATGTACAAATTCCCCACAAAAAATTCGTCGCGTGCCCGCGCCACATGCTCCGCGCTTTTTGAGTAAATCGCGCCGGTCAGCCCGTATTGCGAATCGTTCGCCATGGTCAGCGCGTGGTCGAAATCGCGCGCTTTCGCCACCGCCAGCACCGGCCCGAAAATCTCTTCCTGGAACACACGCGCATAGGTCGCGATGTCCGCGATTACTGTCGGCGGAACGTAATGCCCCCCATCGTCCGGAACCGGGTCGCCGCCAACCACCACGCGGCCCTCGCCCTTGCCAATCTCAATGTAATTCACAATGCTTCTCTTCGCTCCGGCGCTTATTACCGGCCCCATCGCGTATGAAGGATCATCCGGCGAACCAACCGAAATCCGTTCCGTCCGAGCCTGAAGCTTTTCGAGAAACACATCATAAACGCGTTCGTGAACGATGGCGCGCGAACAAGCCGAGCACTTCTGCCCCTGGTATCCGAATGCCGACGCGACAACCCCTTCCACTGCGGCGTTCAAATCGCAACCGGCGTCCACGATAATGCCATCCTTGCCGCCCATTTCCGCAATCACTCGCTTGATCCAGATCTGGCCTGTCGCCGGCCGCGCCGCAAGTTCGTTAATCCGCAAACCGACATCGCGCGACCCGGTGAACGAAATGAACCGTGTCTTCGGATGCTTCACCAGCACGTCGCCGATCGCCCCGCCGCTTCCCGCGAGAAACGAGAACGATTCGGGCGAGAAGCCGGCTTCGAGCAGGGTTTCGGCGAATATGGCGCCTATCGTCGGCGTTTCGCTCGATGGCTTGATCACGACCGTGTTCCCGGTCACCAGCGCTGCCACTGTCATCCCGCACAAAATCGCCAACGGAAAATTCCACGGCGGGATCACGACGCCGGCTCCCAGCGGCAGATACCGAAGTTCGCCGCGCTCGCCCGGCAGTTGAACCACCGGCTGCGCCCCGCTGAGACGCGCCATCTCTCGCGCGTAGTACTCGCAGAAATCGATGGCTTCCGCCGTTTCAGCTTCGGCTTCCACCCACGTCTTGCCCGCTTCGAGCACAAGCCACGCGTTGAAGTCGAACTTGCGGGCGCGGATCAGTTCCGCCGTCCGCAACAGCTTGCCGATACGCGACTCCGCCGGAGTCCGGCTCCATTCGGGAAAATTGGCGTACGCGGCCTCAACCGCCTTCGCCGCAAGTTCGGGCGTCGCTTTGGAGTGAATGCCGACAACTTCATCCGGCCGCGCGGGATTGGTCGAAACCAACTTGTCCGCCGTGTCCACCCGCTCGCCCGCAACGATCGCGCTGTGCGATTGGCCAAGCCGGGAACGCGCTCGCGCCAGCGCAGCCCCCATGTTCGCCCGATTCGCCGGAACCGAGAAATCCGTGTAAGGTTCATTGCGGAAAGCGATCATCCCATTTCTCCCGGCAGGCTCCGCTGCAATGCGCTCACCAGCGCCGTGATGCTGGTCTGCGAAACGTTGTTCCACTGCACGATTACCAGATACTGCCCCTTCTGAAACTTCACTTCATTCGCCGCCGAATTCATCCGCTGCCATGCGTCGAACGCGCTGCCCGAGACGCGATAGCCGCACGCCCACACCGTCGCTTCCCCCTCACTGGTGTAATCGGCCCTCCAGCACATCGGAGGCGTTCCGCCTTTCGGCACGTGCTCCGGCGGCGCCGACGCTTCCATCTTACGCAGAGTCCACCCGGGCGAAACCGACCCGGGCAAATCCGGCTTCGCGGGCTCGCCCGGGCCGCAGCCCGCAACACTCATCGCGCACCAGCCCGCGGCCAACGCCGCCGCGAATAGTAGACTGGAAGTTCTTCTTCTCCGGTTCACGTCCAACAGCGTAGCAACCGGCCGAAGCTCCAAACTCCGGAACCTCGCTCCGGAACCCGGACTCGACAACGAATGGCAAAATACAAAGCCGTCAAAAAAAAGCAGGACCTGCCGCCGCAGATGAAGCCCGGCGTGCCGTGCCTCGTGATCGTAGTGGGTATTATTATCGTGATCGTTTTCGCCATGTTCTTCGCTATGCGGAGCGCGGGCTGACCGGAAAAAATGCGGGCTGATTCCAGACAAACCAACCAACTCCGTGAAGTAACCATCCTTCCCGGCTACCTCAAGACGGCCGAAGGCTCGGCGCTGATCACCGTGGGCAACACGCAGGTGCTGTGCGCGGCCAGCGTGGAGAACTCCGTGCCGGCGTTCCTGCGCAATTCCGGCAAGGGCTGGGTCACTGCCGAATACGCGATGCTGCCGCGCGCCACGGGCACGCGCACGCCCCGCGAAGTCACGAAAGGCCGGCCGAGCGGACGCACGCATGAGATCCAGCGGCTGATAGGACGATCGCTGCGCGCCGTGATCGATCTGCAGGCGCTGGGCGAACGCTCGATCTTCATCGATTGCGACGTATTGCAGGCCGATGGCGGAACGCGCGTTGCGTCGATCACGGGCGCTTACGTCGCGCTCGCGCTGGCCATCAAGCAAATGATCGGCTACAAGATGCTGCAGAAATCGCCGCTCACCGGAATGATTGCCGCCATCAGCGTCGGCATTCTGAAGGGCGAAGCGATTCTCGACCTTAACTACGAAGAGGATTCGCGCGCCGAGGTGGACGCCAACGTCGTCATGACCGACGACGGCCGTTTCGTCGAGTTTCAGGCGACCGCCGAGAACAAGAGCTTCGACGACGCGCAGATGGACCAGATGCGCGATCTGGCAAGGCACGGCATCGCACAGCTGATCACCGCGCAGAAGGCCGTGATCGACGCGGCGTGACGCTCCGCCTGGCCCGGATGTGAACGCCATGAAGATCTGGTGCGCGACAGGCAACCCTGGCAAGCTTCGTGAATTTCGCCTCGCCGGTGAGTTGCTCAATGTGGAAGTGGAAGCGCTGCCCGATCTGCGATCCATCCCGGCGCCCGAGGAAACCGGCGCGACATTCGAAGAAAACGCGCGCCTCAAGGCCGCGTATTACAGCCAGTTTGCGCCCGGCCTGCTGTTTGCCGACGATTCCGGCCTTGTCGTCGACGCGCTTGGCGGCGAACCCGGCGTCTATTCCGCGCGCTACGCCGGCGAACATGCGACGGATGAAGCCAACAACCGTCTGGTTCTCGATCGCCTGGGCGACAAACCCGATCGCACTGCGCGGTTTGTCTGCGTGATCGCGATGGCGAAGGGTGGAGACGTGGTGGAGACTTTCCGCGGCGAAGTGGAAGGCGAGCTATTGCGAGAAGCCAGAGGTCCGGCCGGTTTCGGCTACGATCCGCTGTTTTATTTCGCTCCGTTCTGCTGCTCGTTCGGCGAAGTGGATGGCGAAAAGAAGTTCGGCGTCAGCCATCGCGGCAATGCGGCGCGGGCGATGATGGCGTGGCTCCGGGGCGCGGGCGACGGCGCTAGTCGTCAACTGGCAGCCCGGCAAGCTTCATCAAATGACGCTGCAGACCGAATTTGAGTTTGCGCGAACCGTGCATTGGGATGGAGAGGCGAACATTCACGCCGGGCGTTGAGCGCACGGGCCGCGACGCACGGTGGCATGGAATTCGGCAACATCTGTTTCAGCCGGGCGGCGCGGCCAGTTCGCGCGCTGTTGCCGGAGAATAGATGTGGTGGCTGCCGTTCACCCGAAGCAGGTTCCAGCCGCTCGACTCGACGAGCCTTGCCAGTTCCCTGCCCGATAGGGGTGTCACAGGGCGAGTTCGACCACCTGATCATCCAACTGGAGCACAGGCACCTCGACATCCACGGACAGGCACCCCTCAATCGCCTCGCGGATGTTGGTTTCGATCTCCTCCATGGTCTCGCCCTGGGTGGCGCAACCGGGCATGGAAGGCACCTCGGCCCAACCCCCCCCTCTTTGGCCTTGTGGACAATCACGCGGATTCTCATACTCCTCTAACCCGCCGCGCGTTGCCCGGAGGACCGCAATGCACCGATAGAACCCGCAAAATGGCGCGGCGTTTACCAGCGCGCCGATCAATTTCATGTATACCGCCCAAGCCCGACCCTGCTATCCTGACCTTCTCATGCGGCAACTGATCCCCCGCGCCGAGCGCTACTTCGAATTCGACGCGCTTGGCACGTCCTGGCGCACCGAATGTCTCGCCGGCGTCACCACGTTCATGACGATGGCCTACATCGTGTTCGTGAACCCGTCGATTCTCCACGACGCGGGCATGCCCATCGCCGGCGTCACCGCCGCAACCTGTCTTGCGGCCGCCGTCGGCAGCCTGCTGATGGGCGGCTTCGCGCGTTACCCGATCGCGCTCGCGCCCGGCATGGGACTGAACGCCTACTTCGCTTACTCAGTCGTCAAAGGCATGGGCGTCGACTGGCATACAGCTCTCGGCGCCGTCTTCATTTCCGGCGTCGCATTTCTGCTGCTGACCGCGCTCGGCATTCGGCAGATGATCGTCAACGCAATCCCGTCCGAACTGTATTCCGCTGTAGCCGCGGGCGTTGGTCTTTTCATCGCGTTCATCGGCCTGCGCAACGCGGGCATCGTCGTTTCCGATCCCGCGACCACCGTGGCGCTGGGCAATCTCCGCGCGCCCGGCACGTTGCTCGCGCTATTCGGACTCATGCTGACCGGCGCGCTGCTCTGCGCCCGGGTGCGCGCCGCGATCCTGATCGGCGTTCTGGCAACGTGGGCGCTGGCGGCTGTTTCAGGCACGATCCAGTGGCACGCCCAGCCATACAGCGTCGCCGCCATCACGTCGACAGCCCTGCAACTCAACGTGCGCGGCGCAATCGGCCGGGGCCTGTTTGAAATCGTGTTCGTCTTTCTCTTCGTCGACCTGTTCGATAACGTCGGCACGCTGGTCGCGGTGGGAAAGAAGGCGGGGTTGTTCGACGAAACACACAAGATCCCGCGTGTCAACCGGATTCTCTTCAGCGACGCGATCGCTACCATCACCGGCGCGATGGCGGGTACGTCGACCGTGGTGAGTTATATCGAAAGCTCGGCCGGCGTCGCGGCCGGCGGGCGATCCGGGGTGACGGCAATTGTCGTCGGCCTGCTGTTCGTTGTCGCATTGTTCGTCGCGCCCCTGGCCGGCGCGTTGCCGGAATCCGCCACGGCGCCCGCGCTGATCCTGGTGGGCAGCATGATGATGACGACGGCGGCGGAGATCGAATGGACGGAACCCGGCATCGCGATCCCGGCGTTTCTGACAATGCTCGCGATTCCGCTCACGTTCAGCATCGCAAACGGCCTTGCGTTCGGTTTCATATCGTACACGCTGTTAAAGGTGTTGCGTGGACGGTTCCGCGAAGTGAACTGGATGGTCTACGTGCTGACGGCGCTGTTTGTGGCGCGGTTCTGGTATCTGGGGCGGTAACGTTGAACGGCGGCTGCCTGAACCTGGCCGAATCCCTGTTGCCCCGGCGTGAAACCACACGAAACCCCCGCTATTGATAGCTGACGACAGTGGTGTACGAGACAAGCCAAAATCCATATTCGGCGCGGCAACAGGCTGTGGCAGCAACGCCTGCGAGGTCTGAGCCACGGGCACGAGCGCCGGGTCCGCGGGGTTGATCGCGCTCGAAAGCACCGAGTGCGCTATCGAATCCGCAATGGTGAATGTCCCCGCCGATGCTGCTAGCTTAGCTATAGCTAAGCTAGTGGATTGTGCCGGATCGTCAGCTATCTGCCGGGAGAGCGTCCTCTGTCAGGGTAGAGTCGCTTATGAGTCGGATGATCGAGTCATTGGGCGAGCGTTCTAATCGCCGCCATGGCAAAACGGGCCGTTGACAAAACCAGTTCGAACAATTCCTGAGCGTACGTCGTATGCTTCGAATGTGCGATTTGGACTGACGCTACCCCTTCTCTTGGTTCTGGTGCTTCTGGCAAGTCCCCGAAGCCAGGCATCGGATCTGGCCCTGGTTGGGGGAACGATTTATCTCTCTCCCTCTGAGCCGCCAATTGAACGTGGAACAGTCGTTGTACACGGCGGCCATATTCTATCTGTTGGACCGATTGCAGAGATTAAAGTCCCACAGGGTGCGACCGCAATCGACTGTAAGGGCCTCGTCGTGACTGCCGGTTTCTGGAACAGCCACGTACACATCCTCTTGCCAGGCTTGCTTCATGCGGAAAAACTCTCGTCCGATCAGATCGCGTCACAACTTCAACAGATGCTCACGTCGTGGGGATTCACTACCGTCTTTGACATCGCTTCCGTGCTCCGGAACACCAATCTCATCCGCCATCGCATCGGAACAGGCGAGGTTAAGGGTCCTCGGATTCTCACAGTCGGCGAGCCATTCTGGGTGAGGACGCCGATTTACGTCAAAGGGTTTCTCGAAGCCAATCACATTAGCATTACGGAGGTGGAATCAACCGCGCAGGCAAAGGAACGGGTGCGGCAGGAAGTTCGCGACGGTGCGGATGGCATCAAGATCTTTGCGAATTCCGTGGAGAGCAATGAAATCCTCACCATGCCTTTAAACATGGCGCAGGCGATAGCTGCCGAGGCCCACAGTGCCCACAAACCGGTTTTTGCACATGTTTCCAATGATCGGGGAATCGAACTGGCGATTCAGAGCGGGGTCGACATCATGGCCCACACCACTCCTTTTGACGGCCTCTGGAGTCCATCTTTCGTCCAGCGCATGGTGGCCGCTCACATGGCTCTTACCCCGACGCTTACCCTTTGGGATGTGGAATCCAGGAAGGGCAATGCTTCAGTTGGAGATATCGAGAAGGGGATGAGCAGGGCAGCTGAGCAACTGGGGGCTTTTTCACGAGCAGGAGGACAAGTTCTCTTTGGAACGGACGTCGGCTATATCCCGCAGTTCGACACATCCGAAGAATTCGCCTGGATGTCTCGCGCCGGAATGAGTTTTCAGGAGATTCTCGCTTCGCTCACCACCAACCCCGCTACGCGCTTCGGCTATGCAGGCAAAAGCGGACGTATTGCGAAAGGACTGGATGCCGATCTCGTGGTGCTAAGCGCCGATCCGGCTCAGGCGACTTCGGCATTTTCAAAAATTCGTTACACGATTCGCGGCGGGGATGTCATCTACGCGGAGAAATGATGCTCCAAAATCTGCGGAAACCGCTTCGGGGCGCCACAAACTCGACCACGGAGAACAAATGAAACAAAGGGCGTCGGAAGTTCCATGTGCATGGGAACGTCACCTCCCGGCAGTCAGGCTGGCGATGAGAGGGGCGAAGGAGCGGTCTACCTCAAAGGCGTCGCGGTCCATCCCACACTGCTCTTCATGGCTGCGTTCGCGCTGCATGTTACTCTTCACGAAGCGGCGCACGCGACCGCCAGTCATATCTCGCATTCATTGAACTCCTGGTTCACCATCAGCTTTGTGGCCCACGCGAGTTATACAGGGAGCCTAGTGGCGTTCGGGCGGTTTGTCGTTTTAAACCGGCCAATGTTCTGAGTGAGGGGCTCGCCTCCAGCAGCACAAAGCGTTATTCTCTTTTCGTTCGAAACTGATTTAGCCGGGAGGGTGAAGGCCCGGCCAGCGGATCGAAAACTTTGGCAGAGAACGGTCAGGGGCGGGCCTTCACACCAGCCGTGATTCTCTTTATCGCACTGCCAGAGGCGAAAGACAACATCGACCCCCAGGTAATCCCGCTGGATTCCTTGCCGCGGCGGTGTCCGGTTTGCGG
>PLEX01000034.1 GCA_003136575.1 Bryobacterales bacterium
CCGCAGGATCTGATTCGCTACGGCTTCATTCCCGAATTCATCGGCCGTCTGCCCGTGGTGGCGACGCTGGAAGATCTCGACAAAGCTGCTCTGATACAGATTCTCTCGAAGCCGAAAAACGCCATCATCAAGCAGTATCAGCGGCTGTTCGAGTACGAAAACGTGCGGCTGCGTTTCACGGACGATGCCCTGGATGCTATCGCGTCGCTGGCGCTCGAACGCAAGGTTGGCGCGCGCGGACTGCGCATGATCATCGAAGACATGATGCTGGACCTCATGTACTTCCTGCCTTCTTATAAGAAGGTCAAGGAATTCCAGGTGACGCGCGAGATGGTGGTTGCGCAGAAAATCAGTCTGACGCTTCTCGAAAAAGCCGGCTAACGTTTAGTAGTTTCCAATGGCGGCCAGACAGGCAATCATGTCCCGCCTTCGGTACGCCGTCGGAATCTTCGTGGTCGCAGTCTCGGTTCGGGGCTTCCTTCTCTCTCTCGCGTCTTCCGGCGATTTTCTATACGGGCGTCAGACCGAGGCTGGTTTCCATTCGGCTGACGAGGGGATTAATGTCTCTGTCGCGCTTAGTCGTACCGGCAATTTTGCCGATCCTTTTGTTGAACCCACCGGTCCTACGGCCCACGTTCCTCCTTTATTTCCGTTGGTAACGGCCTGTTTATTTCGCGTTGCCGGGTACGGCACGGCTGCGGCGGCAATTCGAAACGGCCTGAACATTGCGGGCCTCGGGTTGCTCTTCGCGTCCTTTCCTTTTGCCGCATCTGTGATCGGCCTTGGCGTGAGGCCGGGAGGCATCGCAGGCGCGCTCGCAGCAGTTTTCCGTCGTTCCGGTCGAGCGAGGTATTTCGCGGGCGCGATGAATGGGCGGCCGCACTGGTCCTGCTGTGGCTGACCGTTCTGGTCTACAAAATGTGCGCCCGCGGGGACGCCCGTTTCGCGGATGCCGTGGTTTTCGGTCTGGGCTGGGGACTTCTGCTCCACATCCATCCGGGCATGGTGACGGTACTCCCGATTCACTGTCTGATATTTTTGCTCCATCGATCCCGCGTTGCATTGAAGCAACGCATCAGACAGGCGATGGCTGCGGCGGGAGTCGTTCTGCTGGCGCTTTTGCCGTGGACGATCCGGAACTATGCCACCTTAGGCGCGTGGATCTTCGTGCGGGACAATTTCGGGCTGGAACTCAGCGTTTCGCACAGCGACGGCGCACAGCCTTCACAGGAAGCCAATCAGAGAACCGGATGGTATTGCACGGTCCACCCTGTGTGCTCCGAGGCGGCCCGGAGCGAGATTAGGGCTATTGGGGAGGTCGGCTTCAACCGTCAACGGCTTCACGAGGCGCTGTCGTGGATCTCGGGCCACCCTGCGCGCGCCCTCAGGCTGACACTCGCACGGATCTCAGAATTCTGGGCGGATCTTCCGTCAAATCGATCCACTTTCGTCGTGCGTCTTCTTTGGTCTCTTCTCGGCTGGTTCGGACTCGCCGTAATGTGGAGGACGGAATACCGGCTACAGGCGTGGCTGTTCGGGTCGATGCTCATAGTTTATCCGCCCGTTTTCTACTCGGTGCAGTACTCGAACCGGTACGTGATCGCAATATGCTTCGCCATTTTCCTGCCTGCCGGATTCGCGCTTCATCGGATGTATCTTGCTTTGCGCCGCACCGCCGGAGGGTACGGCGCGGACGAATCGCAACCTATCTCACAACCGGGCTCGACCCGCCCCCGGTCGCGCCCGGTGTTGCAATAAGGTCCCGGCCCATCATGTACTTCATTCCGATCGAAAGATGCCGTACAGTCTGGACGCCAGCCGCTGAGGCGTAGATGACCACCGTTGTCTGCCTGCGCGGGTCCTCCGCGAAAGCTCCGGCTTCGCGCCACTCCGACGAATGGCTCGCGAGGTAGGACTCGAGCAAACTATGATCCGCGTGGCCGATCCCCGGGCGAACGTCAAGGACGATAAAGCTGACAGGCACGGAAGCCAGCATTCGCCCGCACTCTTCCGGGCTGGATGCCAGCAGCCGATAATTGTTTCCCAGCCAGTCCGATTCGGCGAGAAACTTGGATGCCCGCACGATGTACCGCGAAGGATCGGGTTCTAGCAGCGCCATTTCGCCGATGAGAGCGCCTTCGCCCTCGGCATCCGAAGAGATGAGGGCGGCCGACGCGGGTGGCATCAGTCGGACAAGCTCGCGCGCGGCCGGGATGTAGCCATATCGGGGCTTCTGCGTGACCGGGAAAGAACCGGCTATTCCTGCGACGCAGGCGACGCAGAAGATCGCAGATCCCGCCGATATCCATCTCGCCCCCTTCCGTTGGCCGCCGATGAATCGGGCCGTTGCCGCGCTGCCAACTGCCGCAAGGACGATCACGGGTGGTATAAGAACAACCAGCCGGCGGAATTCGGTACTCGTCGGAACCACCACTTGAAACAACCATGACGCGGCGAGCAGGGCGATCATGGTCGCGGGCACGACCGAGGCTTCCGCACGCCGCCAATACCCGGCGACCGTGGCTACAATCCCGATTGCCGCGAGTATTGTGAGCAACACCCCATCCCCCGTGAAGAGATCTTTAGTTAAACCCGCGGCCGCCCGCGAGGTGAATTCCCAGTCGGGCCCAGACGCCCTCCATCCGTTCTCGACAAACCTCATCGTGACCAATTGCCATGGCACGCACAGAATTCCCACCACCGCCATCGCGCACCATAGGGCCGGACGCACCAAAAGCCGCCACCGCCGCGTCACAACCACCGCAACGAACGGAACCATAATGAGAGCCCAACCTGTACCCTTCGTCAGGATCGCCGCCGCCGTCAACAGGCCGAAAAGCATCGCTGGCCGCCACAATGCGGTTTCGGCGAATCGGGCAAAACAAACGCTCGCCAGAAACATTGTCAGAGCCAGCAGCGTTTCCGCCATGACCATCGACGTGTGCATCTGGACCACTCTGAGCATGAGCAAGGTCAGGGTTCCCGCCAGGGCCTCCACCGGTCCGGCATATTTGGCGAGGACCTGGAAGACCGCGGTACCCAGGAGACCCGCAAGGGTCGCCTGAACCAGCAGGATTGCAGCCCGGGTGGGGCCAAAGGGAATCGTGCCGAGCGCCTGAACTGCGAACAACAACGGTGGCCAGTGGCCGATTGCGACCTTGGGGTAGTGTTCGTAATAGTTCTCGGCGAATTGCAGCGGAGAAAGCCAGTCCTCCGGGTGCCTGACGTACCGTTCGGCCATAATTCCGGTGACAGCCTGCGCCGCTTCGTCGGGATAAGCCGCAAATTCCGCGCGGTATGCGCCGGACGCCAACTGTAGCCCGAATGCCACGGCGGAAAAGCCGATCACCCGAAGCAGGAGCAACTCAGGCCGCCTTCAACTCTTCATCGAAGCAGACCGCAACCTTCCCGCACTCGCCAGAGGCCATCAGCGAATACGCATCCCCCACCCGATCCAGCTCGAACCGGTGCGTCACCAGATCTTCCGGATGCAGGTTCCATCGCACCAGCCGTTCCACCAGCTCATCCATCAGCCATGTCGACGTCACCCACGACCCGTAAATGGTCTTCTGGTCGTGAATGATATCGGGCGAAGGATTGAACTCCACCCGGCCGCCTTCGCCCAGCATCACGATGCGTCCCCACTTCCGCGTCGCCCGAATCGCCGTCGCACGCGCGACATCGTTCGCCGAACAATCCACCGCGCGCTCCACTCCCTGGCCGCCGGTGATCCTCCGCACATCCGCCACGTTATCCGGTCCGCTCTTCAGCACCTCGTCGCACAAACCGAGGTCGAGCGCCAGCTTCATGCGTGTCTCCACGATGTCGATCCCGATAATCTTCTGCGCGCCCATTTTCCGGCAAAGCGCTCCGGTCGCCAGGCCCACCGGCCCCAGCCCCATGATCAGCACTGCGTCATTGCCACTGATGCCGATCTTTTCGAGGCCCTCATACACGGTCCCGAACCCGCACGCGACCTGCGCGCCGTCGGTATAAGAAAGCTCACCCGGCAAATGGATCAGGTCTTTTTCCTCGGCCAGCAGATACTCGGCCATGCCGCCATCGCGCTGCCATCCGTAAGCCCGGCGGTACTTGTCGCTCGTGCAGGAAATCATGTACCCGCGACGGCAATCGTTGCACACGCCGCAGCCGGAAATGTGATAGACGATCACCCGCGCGCCGACGCCGAAAAACCGGCAACCAGGCCCGGTTTTCACGATCTGGCCGCTCGGTTCATGCCCGGCGATCACGCCCTGATAACCTTCGGGCCCTTTGCCAAGATGCTCCCGGTAAATGCAGCGAATGTCCGACCCGCAAATAGTCGACGCCTTCATGCGCAGCAGCACCTCGCCATGCCCTGGCTCGGGTACCGCCGCATCGCGCAAAGCCGTCGTGCTGTTGCCCGGTAAATAGGCTGCCTTCATGTCTTAATCACCCCGTCCATATCCCACAAATCTTCCCAACTCTGATGATCTTTCCAGAGAAAAACCTGCCCCTTAATCAAGCGGCAGCCCTTGTCGATTCCTGCGATCGCCCGCATATCCGTATCGCTTAGCGGTTCCGATTTCAAGCACTCCAGATTCGCCGTGTAATTCCGCGGCTTCACAGAAAACGGAATCGGCGTCTGCCCGCGCTGCGCCGCCCACTTGATGCAAACCGCGGCCGTATGGACACCCAGCCGTTCCGCGATTCCCGTAATCACGGGATCTTCCACGTCAACGGTGTCGTCGGGCGTCCGGTCCCGCTCCGGCCTGTTCGGCGACCCCAGCGGTGAATACCCGATCGGCTCAATCCCGTTCGCCCGCACGAAATCGAATAACTCCGGCTGCTGAAAATGCGGATGCAGTTCCATCTCGTTCACCGCCGGCTTGATTCGCGCATCGCGCAACAGCAGTTTCAGCTTCGGAATCGTCATGTTCGACGTACCGATGTGTCGTGTCAGCCCCATATCCACAAGCTTCTCCATCTCGCGCCACGTCCTCATGAACTCTTCGTGGATGTAGGGGCGCGCATCGGGGCTTCGCGAATCCACGCTGCATCCCGGCGGATGAAAGTTGGGAAACGGCCAGTGAACCAGGTACATGTCGAGCCGTTCGATTCGCAAATCTTCAAGCGATTTCCGGCACGATTCGATCACACGCGAATGCTGATCGTTCCACAGCTTGGACGTGATCCATAGTTCGTCGCGCACCACTCCGGTCTCGCGGATCGCGGGTCCGATCTTGTGCTCGTTGTTATAAACCGAGGCGCAATCCAGATGCCGGTAGCCGACCCCGATCGCGCCTTTCACCGCCTCGGCAACTTCATCGGCTGAAATATGGTCGGAACCGAACGTGCCGAGTCCGATTGCAGGCATGGTCGCGCCCGTACAGAGTCTGCGCTGCGGAATCTGGCTCAATCGACCAGTGTAATCCCCTTATGCAACCGCCGGATTCCCGGAGCGTTACCCGCCGCCAGCCCAGGGTGCCGCTAACAGCGCGGAGCGGGAAGGTTTGGCGCGCCGCGTCGAACTGGGCGGCCACAAACCGGTGCCGGTCCTACTTATTCGTCGGAACGTAAAAGCCGAACGCGTAAAACGTGTGGTCGTGCGCGGCGACGTACACCTGTCCCTGGCTGGCTGCGATACCGGCATCCACATATGACGTGATCGTCTGGCCGCTCGACCACAGGGACTTGCCGGTGGTTGCGTCGAGCGCGCGCAGGACCGCCGGTGTAGTTGTAGTGCCGCCAGCCAGGGCGAACACCACACCATTGACCACTATGGGAGCCTTAGGCGCCACCAGGTTGGCGGATACCCATGCCGGCTGCAACCCAGGCTTGCCGCTTTCCACGGCAACCCTGTAAGCGACCACCGCGCCGGCCGTCACCGCTCCGTTTGAAGGTGTGAACCCGGCGGTTGCTGCCAGAGGCCCGGCGGACGATGCGAGAACCCAAGCCGTGCCGCC
>PLEX01000235.1:0-6456 GCA_003136575.1 Bryobacterales bacterium
ATTTACCTGCCATGCCTCAGCCTGGCAGAAAACAGGAGTCTATGGATAGTTTTTAGTGAAACGATATCCTAGCCTCAAACGGCGCGGCAGACACCCGGGCGTGCCGGACGGAGTTCAGGCACGCCCGGTTTTTTCTTGAGGAACACGTGCGATAATCGGCCGCGACGCACGGCCGAGCGTGTTCCCGCGGTGACTCGGCGCGCGTATTATGTCCGCCGTCAGGGCTGGTTAACCTCGGATATAAATCCGTCCGGCTAAATTTCCGTTTGGAGTTGCTGCTAACGAATCCGCACGGGTAGGTTCGCGTCCCGACCGTCTAATCGGGCCAGGTCTCGAACGGCGCCTTCGGCATCTTGTGGCCCCATGCTTCCGGCCCCCAGCACCGAGTGCCCACTAACGGTTCGGTCGAACTGGTGTTCTTCAGCCGGATCCCGCCCGCGGCCCTGGCAGCGGCGTACGGAATCACAAACTCATCGTCCAGCGGCTCGCCCAGCCGAATTCCCGACTTCACTTCGACTTTGTGATTGCCAAGCGTTCCATGGCCGTGGCTGAAGTGAATGATGCAGAGCGCTGCCGGTCCGGTCAGAACCGTCGCCGCGCCCGGCGCGAGTTCGAACTGGCGCAGGCTGAACAACTCGTCGCCATTCGGCTTGCCGTAGACGCGCCACTCGTCGTGGAATCCGCCCTGGCTCGCTTCCACGTCGACAACCGGCATCAACAGGTGCTTCTCCACAATGTATGGGTCCTTGTTGCGCGCGAGGTCGATATCCGAAACCAACCGCTGCACGCGGTCTTCGCCTTCGAGACCCTCTGGCAAATGCCGGAACAGCAAATCCTGACCGAGGAACACTTCGCCTTCGGGACACAACACGTGGCTCTGGTAGAAGCGGAAATCGTCGCGGTCGCGCTGCGGCTCTTCGGTGTTGACGGCCGCGGGTCCGTGCAGAATTCGGGTCGGAGTGAAGAAGCCCGTTCCCATGCGGATCAGAAGATTGCGGGCGTGGCTGCGGATATGGTTGTCCTTGCCGGCGATGAAGTCGCGGACGAAATCCGCCATCATGTCTTCCGTCACGTAGTTCATCAGGCCAACCGAAGTGTGCCAGTCGTTCTTGTATCGCTTATTGCGCCATGGATTAAAATTGTATGCCTCCGGCTTAAACGGGTGCATATGGTGACCAAGGGGGTAGAGATTGTCGAATTCCTTGTTGTAAAAACCGGTGCCGTTGAGCGTGCGGTAGAGCGGACCCACCATGAAGTCGGGCGCGCCATGCACCGCCGCGTCCATGGGAGTGAGATGCCCGTCGGGGTGGTGGAAGTGGCAGAGTCCTTCGCCGTGAATGCCGTTTCCGGTATCCGCGAGGATGGCGCTTCCGTTCCATCTTTCGTCGATGGCCCAGCCGCTTTTGCCCTCCGGGAAATAGTCCTCATCCGCCAGTTCCAGGTTTTTACCCGGCAGGCAGAACTTACGGCCAACGAAACTCGGGAAGCCTCGCAGCACGCCGCCGCCGGCTTCGGTGGCGGCCTGGACGGAAGACGCTGCGCCATCTTCGACGATTGAAAGGTTGGAACGGTAAAGTTTGACGTTAAGAGCTTTGCTCATCGCGGATCTCGTTTCTCCAAGAGTGTATTGTACGGTGCGCTCTTTTTCCGGCAGGCGGAGGCGGCCGCGAGCCGCCGCACCCGCGCAGGTTGCCCGGAGTCGCACGGCTCCGAAAGTGTCCGCCGCACCGATAATGACGACCCTTCTGCCGCCCGCGTCCCGTCGACCGCGGGAGGATCTGTCCCTGAATCCATTCGACGGCCTTCGTCATCCTGAAGAATATCGACGCACCAAACAAGAATTGAGGCGGAGATAGAAAAGAGTCGTGACAAGAAAAATGAGCGGTTTGCAAGGGAAAGTGGCGGTCGTCACCGGCGGTTCCAAAGGCATTGGGGCTTCGATCGCGGAACATTTGGCGGCTGCCGGCGCTTCAGTGGTCGTCAACTATGCGACCAGCAAGACCGGCGCGGACGCGGTCGTTACGCGCATCAACGCCGCGGGTGGCGATGCGGTTGCAGTGCAGGGCGACGTTTCGAAGCCTGCCGATATCGCGAAGCTATTCGGCGAAACCAAAACGAAGTACGGGAAGCTCGACATTCTCGTTAATAACGCCGGTGTGTATGAGTTCTCGCCGCTCGACGGGATTACCCCCGAGCACTTCCACAAGCAGTTCGATCTCAATGTCCTCGGTCTGCTCCTGACGACAAAGGAAGCGGTCAAGCTCATTGGGCCGGATGGCGGATCGATCGTCAACATAAGCTCCATAGTGGGGCCGATGCCGGCGCCATCGGCTTCGGTGTACAGCGCCTCAAAGGCGGCGGTTGACGCAATTACCGTGTCGCTGGCGGGCGAACTCGGGCCGAAGAGAATCCGGGTGAATTCCATCAACCCGGGTATGGTGGAAACCGAAGGCCTGCATTCATCCGGCATCTCGGAAAGCGACTTCCGTAAGAACGTGGAAGCGACCACGCCGCTGGGAAGAATCGCACAGCCGCAGGACATCGCAAAGGCGGTCGTCTTTTTCGCATCGGACGACGCGGGCTGGGTAACTGGGCAGACACTGGTGGTGGCGGGAGGCGCCCGGCAGTAGGAGCCCCGCCGGGCTCTCACGATCCCCCGCATGCGCCCCCGGAATCACGGTTCGCAGATACTCATCGACCCCTTTCGCATCCGTTTGCCGGACGCCCGTCTTTTTCCAGGCCATGTGTGGTTTCCGGTCGTCAACCCCATCGACAATGCTCGCCTGCCACGCTCGCTGTGGTTCCGGGAAACGCGGCGCAAATCCCATCTAAGGATTCGAAACTCGGCGACGAGCGAACGGTCGCCGCGGACTCACGCGACGCCGAAGGGAACGAGAAACTAGGAGACTAACAGTATGCGACCTTCACGATGTTACCTGTTTCTGGGATTTCTGGCCGCGTCGGGCGCGATGGCCCAAAGCCAGTTCCAGGGCAGCGCGCCCCAGGGCACTGCATCGCCCGCGCCCCTCGCGCTCACAATTCACGATGCAATCGACCGCGCCCTGAAGGCCAACCTTGGTCTGCTCATCAGCGATTCGGCGAGCGAGACCTCCCGCGGCCAACGGCTTCAGGCACTGGGCGCTCTTTTGCCGAACGTCCACGCTCAGGTCAGCCAGAATGAGGAGCAGCTTAACCTGAAAACGCTCGGATTCAATATCAAAATTCCCGGAGTGAACATCAACCCAATCTCCGGTCCGTTCCATTATACGGATGCGCGAGCTTACGCGTCGTGGAACGCCTGGGACTATAGCGCGCACAACAACTATCGTTCCGCGCGGGAGAGCGAAAACGCCGATCGCCTCTCCGTTATGGATGCGCGCGACCTCGTCGTGCAGGCGACGGCCAACGCCTGGCTGCAGATCATTGCCGACGCCTCCCGGGTAGAGGCGATTCGTGCCCAGGTGGAAACAGCACGGGCTTTGTACGACCGGTCGGTCGATCAGCAAAACGCCGGAACCGCCGCCGGTATCGATGTTCTTCGATCTCAGGTGGAACTGAAGCAACAACAGCAGCGCCTGCTGGCTCAGAGGAACCTGTTCGACAAAGACAAACTGGCGCTGAGCCGCGTGATCGGCCTTCCCCCCGGCCAGGAAATCAATCTGACCGAAACCGCGCCGTTTTCACCTCTGACCGCGATGACCCAGGAGCAGGCACTGGCGACGGCCCTGGCGCAGCGCCCGGATTATCAAAGCTACAAGGCGCGGGTACGGGCGGCCGAGGAGAGTGTGAGGGCGGCGCGTGGCGAACGTTATCCGACCGCGTCCGTCACCGCGGACTACGGAGACGTCGGGCTGACGCTTGCGGAGTCTCATGGCACGTTTTCCGTTGAGGTCGCGGCAAAGGTCAATCTGTTCGATGGCGGCCGCATCGCCGCCGACGTCGTCCAGGCTCAGGCGGCACTGAAGCAGCGCCGGGACGAGCTTGCGGATCTGGGCGGGCAGATCGATTATCAGATCCGCACTGCGTTTCTGGATATCCGCACGGCGGCCGATCAGGTGGCCGTGGCGCGGGAGAATCTCGACCTCGCCAACCAGACTCTGACCCAGTCGCGGGACCGTTTCTCGGCTGGCGTGACGGACAACATCGAAGTGGTGCAGGCGCAGGAGTCCGTGGCCAGCGCCACGGATAGTCTGATTTCCGCTCTCTACGCCCACAACCTCGCCAAGGTCGGTTTGGCGCGGGCTCTGGGTGGTGCCGAACAGAGAATCCAAACACTCATGGAGGTGAAATAGTTATGGCTGAACTGGCGAAAGACAAGATCGCCCCGCGCAAAAAATCGCGGATTGTCCGCATTGTTGTCTTGTTGGTGGTTGTCGCGGGCATCGCGTGGGGCGGCGTTCGCTTGTGGAACTATCTGAATACATACGAAAGCACCGACGACGCGCAGATCGACGGTCACATCAATGCCGTAAGCGGACGGATCGCTGGCAACGTAGTTGAAGTTCTCGCCGAGGACGAGCAGTTTGTACACGCCGGCGACGTGCTGGTTCGAATCGATCCGCGCGACTATCAGGTGGCTGTCGATAAGGCGGATGCCGACGTACGGGACGCCGAGGCCGCCCTTGAAACCTCGCGTATCGACATTCCCATCGTCAGCGCCGATACCGCCAGCCAATTAAAGACCGCGAACTCGGGCCGCGCGGACGCGACGGCGTTCGTGCTGGGCGCCGAGCGCCAGTTGAGCGCCGCCCGCGAGCGCCTGCAAACGGCGCAAGCGGAGGTACGCGAGACGCAGGCCAATGTCAAAAAGACCAGCGACGATGTCGCGCGCTACAAGCTGCTCGTCGATAAGAACGAGATCCCCCGGCAACTCTACGACACAGCCGTGGCGGATGCCGCGGCCGCGCAGGCTACCCTCGATGCGCGCAACGCCGCCGTTCGCGAAGCGGAACAGAATATTGTGGTTGCGCAGAGCGCCGTGGAGCAGGCCCGGCAGCGGATCACGCAGGCGGATGCGTCGATTGAATCGGCTTCAACCGCGCCGCAACAGATAGCGGTCAGCGAATCGCGCGCCAAATCGGCTTTGGCCCAGCTGGCACAAAAGAAGGCGCTGCTCGACCAGGCGAAGCTGAATCTGAGTTACTGCACGATTGTCGCGCCTGTGACGGGAATCGTAGGCAAGAAAACCGTGGAACTGGGGCAGAACATTTCCCCCGGCCAGCAATTGATGGCTGTAGTCCCTCTCGACGACATCTGGGTCACGGCGAATTTTAAGGAAACGCAGTTGAGCCGCATGGCGCCTGGCCAGCGCGTCCGTTTCAGCGTGGACGCAAACGACAAGGAATACCAGGGCAAGGTCGTCGCGGTCGGGGGGGCCAGCGGCTCCCGCTTCAGCCTGTTGCCTCCGGAGAACGCCACCGGGAACTACGTGAAGGTGGTGCAACGCATTCCGGTGCGGATCAATATAGACCCCGGGCAAAATGGCGACCGCCGGCTGCGTCCCGGAATGTCGGTCGATCCCAAGGTTTTTGTTCAGTAAGAGAGACCTATGGCGGAAGAGACGGAGATCTGGCAACCGAAATCCAATCCGTGGCTGATCGCGGTGGTCGTCGCTCTTGCCGCGTTCATGGAAGTGCTCGACACGAGCATTGCGAACGTGGCTCTTCCGCATATGGCCGGGGATCTGGGCGCGAGCAACGACGAAAGCACCTGGGTGCTCACATCGTATCTGGTCTCGAACGCCATCGTCCTGCCGATCAGCGGTTGGCTGGCGAGCCTGTTTGGACGACGGCGCTTCTTCATGACGTGCATATTCCTGTTCACCGTGAGTTCTCTTCTGTGCGGTATCGCGCCCACCTTGTCCATCCTGATCCTCTTCCGTGTGGTACAGGGCCTCGGGGGCGGCGGGCTTCAGCCCATGGCGCAAGCCATTCTGGCGGACACGTTCCCCCCTCAGAAACGAGGCCTGGCGTTCGCGCTTTACGGAATCACTACGATCATGGCCCCCACCATCGGCCCGACGCTGGGCGGATGGCTCACCGACAATTACTCCTGGCGCTGGATCTTTTATATCAATCTTCCCGTCGGAATACTGACGTTGTTTCTGGTTCTCCGCCTGGTGGAGGACCCGCCTTATCTCGCGCGCAACCGGAGCGCCGGTGTGCGCGTCGATTTCATCGGCATCTCACTGCTGGCGCTGGGCGTGGGGGCTCTTCAGATCCTGCTCGATAAAGGCCAGGAAGACGACTGGTTCGGCTCGCATTTCATCGTCGCGCTGGCGGCGATCATGGTAATCTCCCTCGTTTCCCTCGTCTTCTGGGAATTGCACACGAAGACGCCCGTGATCGATGTGCGGATGTTCAAGAGCTTCAATTTCGCCGTCGCCTGCCTGATGATGTTTTTTCTCGGGTTGCTTCTCTTCAGCAGCCTGGTGATGATGCCGCAGTTTCTTCAGAC
>PLEX01000235.1:6467-9035 GCA_003136575.1 Bryobacterales bacterium
GGCTGGATTTGCCTCGCGTTCGGAATGTACTATTCCACCAGGGATCTGGATCTGGAATTGAGCTTTTGGTCAGCGAGCCGGCTCCGCATGGTGCAGGCGTTCGGTCTGGGCTTCCTGTTCGTTCCCATTACTCTCAGCGCGTACGTCGGAGTTGCGCCGGAAAAAGGCAACAATGTGTCGGGCCTCGTGAACTTCATGCGCAACATCGGCAGCAGCGTAGGCACCTCGATGGTCACCACTTTGCTGGCCCGGCGGGCGCAGTTTCACCAGTCCACGCTGTCTTATCATGCGACGAACTACGACCCCGCTTTCCAGAGCCAGCTGAGCGGACTCAGCGGACAACTCGTCCACGCCGGAGCGAGCGTGCCGGACGCGCAGGTGCAGGCGTACGGGCGCATCTACCAGTCGATGCTGGCGCAGTCCCAGACGCTCGCCTACATTGACACTTTCAAAGTGCTGGCGATAGCGGCCGGAATCATGTTCCTGATGGCTTTCATCGTCCGGAAGAACGATCCGGCATCGGGCGGACACGCCATAGTGGAGTAAAAAGGATTATATGACCAGGGTGCTGACAATTGAGCGTGAATACGGGAGCGGCGCGGGCGAGATAGCGCAGAAACTGGCCGACCGCCTGGGCTGGAAATTATGGGACCAGCTGCTCACTGACGCCATTGCCCGCCGTCTGGAGTGTCACAGCCGGCAGATCGAAGTGCAGGAGGAGCGAAAAGACCCGCTCTACTATCGTCTCTTCAAGGCTTTCCTGCGCGGCAGCTACGAGGGGAGCCTCAACACACCCGTTATGAAAATGGCGGACGCCGAAAGCATCCGGCGGGTTTCCGAACAACTGGTGAGATCGGCGGCAGCGGAAGGAGACTGCGTGATCGTAGGCCGCGGCGCGGCGTATTATCTGCGCGATCTTCCCTGCGCATTCCACGTATTCATATACGCTCCGTTTGAAGAGAAAGTGCGCCGGCTGGAGCGGAAGGGGAAGACCGAGGAGGAAGCGATTCAGCTCGTGGGCAGCGTCGATCAGGACCGGGCGGCCTTCATCAAACAATACTTCGGGATCGAGTGGCCGGCGCGGCAGTTCTTCCATGTCATGATCAATTCGACGATGGGTGAAGATGCCGTGGTGCAGACCGTGGTGAATGGTTTGTCGTTGATCGGGAAGACATGAGGGTGACACGACGGGGCGCTGGATCGCGCGTCCCTGATGTCTTCCGAGCGTTCGGCTCCAGATGTTCGCGCGCGTATTCCGAAGTCGAGAGGACAAACACAGTTGCCGAACACCCAGGGGAGTGTTCGCGAGCGCGGTTCGGGGCCAGCACTGTACGAGCGGCCGACGATCCATCCAACGCCCCTGCGACCGGGGTATTTCCGACCAAGGGACCGCTGCTAACAGAGACGAAATCTGGGGGAAGGCCCTATCGGCGGACCATGGCGTCAAACGGGACTCTAACGTTCTTTGGCGGACAACATTGCCAGATGATGTCTCCGCTCCACATACTCTGAATACTGATGGTCTGTAAGCATGCGCCGGGGTGTTTGTTGTCCGGAAGAATAAGTAAGGTCTCCTGGAGTTCGGTACCGTAGAATGTGCGGAAGGGAGCCAGGAGGTTTGCAGGAATGAGGGCGTGAGCTTGGTTCGGAAGCGGCGCGCCGGGTGGAAGAGACATCGCCATACCGCTCTGCTTGTCAGCTTGAAATAATTCAAGCAAAGACCACGCCACCCCCTCAAGGGTAGAATTCCCCGTATTTGCGAGCTCGATGTTCAAGCTTTTGCCGCTCGCGCAAAGTCCGGTGCCTCCCGGGTACGCCCGCAAGTAGGGAAGAGAGCCTTTTTCCATCTGCTCTGCGTTAGCCCATTGGCTGAGTACTTCATTTGAATCAACCTGGCTCCGCAGAGCTCGAAGCGCCGTTAACGCCTGCTGGAGTTTGGTCTAGGCTTTCAGAAAAACGTTTCGCGTTGTAGTCGATAATGTCCGCAAAGTTTTTCGCCTGCTCCTTCCAAATCTTTGTCAATAGCTCGAAACTCTGCCAGAAGGAGACCGAGGAAGGCGATGGACCAGACAAGTCTTTGAGGATGCGGAATATGGTCACGGAAAGTCGCGATAAATGCGGCTAGAGCCAGAAACCCGATCGCTTAACCGGGCGACGGAACCGAGAAGTTGAGGAAGAGTGCAGCGGTTGGACCAACGATGATGAAAGCCCTGTAAATCAGTTCTCCGTACTTTGCCAATCTGACTCGGTCCCACCAAAGCCTGAGGCTCCCAAAATCACACCACGGTAAAACAAGATCCCCTTGCGACCAATCAGTTCTCCATATTTCTCTGTCGAGTTGAAGCGATTCATAGGCGTTATTTTATACGAAGCCGCCGTGTTGACATCTGGGGTCTGCCATTCTCGCTCGGGGCGCGCGGAACCGATCCATGTCTCGGTCTGGCCGGGCTAGTAGCGAAAAAGACGGAGCGCTCGTCGCATGCATTCGGCGGGCTTTTCGGCGGATGACGCATCCCGGATACTGGGTCAGTCGCGTGGGTGGAGAATGAACCTGTGGCATTGGAGACC
>PLEX01000235.1:9072-9271 GCA_003136575.1 Bryobacterales bacterium
CCTGGAAACCCGTCATCTCGCCCCAGGCACAATCAATCTGCGGCTCGGGGCCGTCCGTCGGCTGGCGTACGAGGCGTCAGAATGCGGCCTCTTGAGCGCCGACTTGGCTACGGGAATTCGGCGGGTCAAGGGTGTAAAGAAGCTCGGCGTCAGGCTCGGCAATTGGTTGACCGCCCAACAGGCGCATGTACTCTGGCAG
>PLEX01000191.1 GCA_003136575.1 Bryobacterales bacterium
TGCGGATCGAAGTGATAGCAAAACAACAAGACCTGGTCGACCAGCGTGCCGATCTTACCGGAGGAGGCATCCACCAGCCCCAGGCGCAGATCCTTGGGCGAGTACTCGATGCCCATGAAGTATTTCGACAACCGCCCATCCGGCGTAGCCACGTAAATCGCGCTCGCATGCGCGTACATTGCGGTGTGAACGTCCCACTCATAGTAGAAGCCCACCGCCTGCGTGACGCTCTTGATCGGCGCGAGACCACCGGTCAGGAAGTGCCATGCCGGCGCCGTCTCCGGCCTTCCGTATGACCTCAGATATGCGGCCTTCTTCTCAGCCGCCTCCTTCGGGGTTTCCCTGGCATCAAAGCTGATCACCACAACGTCGTAGTCCTTGCCCGCGACGAGCGGAAGTACCCGCGCGGCGCGCACCAGACCATTCAGGACCTGGGTGCACAACATCGGGCACTCGTAATAGACCAACGTGAGAATTACCGGCCGCCTGCCGTCGAAATACTGGCCCAGCCGGACGTCATGGCCGTCTTCGTCGTTGAATACCGCGTCCAAAGGCAGCCGGGAATTCAGCTTCTGCTCAATGTTGACATTCGAAAGGGGCGTGGGACGGTCCGCGCCGCGCATATTCAGCAGATCCTGAGCTGGAATATCGTGCGGTTTCGTAAACGACGGCTCCCTGGTATCCCACGTGTCTGCCATGAGAAGGGCCGCCGCCACGAGAACCAAAGCCGAAACTGTACCAAGCGTTTTCATTGACGGTGATCTTATTGCGCTATCTTCTCAAGAGTTCTGCCGCCGCTGGCATCGGACGGAATCGTGCGGTAACCGTCATGGTCGGCTCCAGCCGGGCTAACCTTCACCGGCAGACCCTTTTGCGCCACCATGTCGATAGCCTGATTGATCGGAATATGAACGATTCCTTTAGTCGAATCGACCCAATAGTAGCTGTTCAGCAGCATATCCTCGTTGTCGTGCAGTTCTTTCAGCTCTTTGATAGGTTCCGGCTGCAGGCGGGGCTCCGGCGGTAATTTTTGTTTTTCCGCCATCATGGCGGGGGGATTCGGCGGATTCAACTTGTCTTCCCGCGAGGCGAAGTATTCGAACAAAGCCCACATGGCAACGACCGACGCCATGAATGCAACCAGCAGACCGATGCCAAAGCCCGTAATCTGGACGATATCGACGTCCCCCCGCTCAAAAGAAACCTGCGGATTGTCACCGGGATGATCGTGCTCGTGCTCGTCGCCGCCGCTGTACCCGTGCGGATGTTTAGTGGGATTTGCCATGATTCATTGCCTTATGAAAATCCGGGGCGCCCGTCGCCAGCAGCGACCCCGATTGCAGATTGCGGAAGAACATCGCCAGCCAAAGCCCGCCAAACCCGATTGGCGCGGTAATATCCAGCCACGACATGGAGAAGTGCACATCGGTGACCTTCGCGAAATTCGGCTCCACCATTACGAATACGTCCACCACGCGCACCACCATGATGTAAATCGCCACCATAGCGATCGTTCTTGCGTTCTTCTTGATCGACTGCGACAGCAACAACAGGAACGGCAAAGCAAAAAGTCCAATCAGCAAAATCAGCGAAGCCCAGCCATAGCCGCCATTCCAGCGCTTGATGTACCAGACAACTTCTTCCGGCAGATTGCCCGACCACGTGATCAGCAGTTGCGAGAATTGCAGATAAGCCCACAGCATCGTGAGCGCGAACATCAGCTTGCCCAGATCGTGCAGATGTTTGGGCGTCAGCGCATGATCCATGGGGGCATCTTTCGCCAGCAAGGTCAGCGTCGCGACAACCAGACACATGGCCGTGAGACACCAGCTGATGATGGTCAGAAAACCGTACACCGTCGAATACCAGTGCGGCTCCAGCGTCATCAGATAATCGACCGAACAAAAGGTCATCAGGATGAAGAATATCGGAATTCCCGGCCCGCTCAGCGTTTCGAGCCGCGACGACACGGCCACCGACTTCGTCCGGTCTTCTTCGGCCGACCATTTGATCAGCAGATAAGCCATCAAACAGAGGAATACAGCGTAAATAACCCAGCGTCCCCAGAGGAATGGCACGTTCAGATAGAGGCTCTTGGCCTGGATAACCTTATCGGCCAGACCCTCCTTTGTGCTCCACCAGTACAGGCGTTCATGCCCCAGCAGCATGGGAATAAACAGGAGAACGAACAGGTACAAAGTCTTCGCGCCCGCTTCAAGAAGCCGCCGGATGATCAATCCCCAGGCGCCGCCGGTCATGTACTGGGTCATCAGTATCAACAGACTCGCTGCGCCGACCCCGAACCAATACCAGAATCCCACGAGGTAGGATCGGAAGAACTGCTCCGGGCCGATAAGAAAATATCCGGCGACAGTTATTAACAGAAATACGAGACCGCAGAATGCGGCAATGTTCTGAGCCTTGCGCAGCGTGCCGATCAACGCCGGCGCCGTTTCGTAACTTTGTTCCGTCGTCGTCATTTTTTCTCTGGTTGGGCGTTGTAGGTGGTCGCCGCGCCGGCACCCATTGCGCCCGGTACACCCGCGGGCGTCGCCGGTTGCGCCGGGAAATTCATGAAGTCCTTGTCCGGAGCGGCCATGGGCTCGGCACCCATCGCAGCCTTCATCTCGCCGCTCATCGCCTGATTCGCCGGGGGCAATTTCGCACGCGCCTCAAGCGGAAGATCGTTCAGGCTTGCATTCTCGCTGTACTGAAGGACGCGAATATAAGCCACGATCGCCCACCGGTCGCGCACCTGGATTTGCTGCGAGTAGTTCAGCATGGCGCCGTAGCCGTTGGTGATCACGTCGTAAAAATGGCCGACCGGCGCATTTCGCAGCCGTTCGATATGGTACGAAGGCGGCTGCTTGAATCCGCGCTGCACGATCATTCCCATGCCATTGCCCAGCCGTCCATGGCATGGCGCACAATAAATATCGTAGCGCTGGTGCCCGCGTTCGATCACGGCCTTGTCGACGGCGATCGGGAATGCGTCGATATCTTTTCCGGCGGCGTCTTTGCCGTCATAAAAGGCGACATCCTCGTTCAGTTGGCCGCGCGCGATCGTTCCGTCCAGTTCCGGTCGCCCGTCGCGACCGTCGGCAAAGAAGTCGCTTGGCCGCTGTGGCTTGTACTTCGGCTGATCCTGCATGTCGAGTCGCGAACAACCGGCGACCGTCAGAGCCACTCCGGCGAGCAGAGAAACCGAAATCAGACGCATCCTGGTTCCTGGCACGGCGGTTCCTGTCACGGCGGTTCCTGTCACGGCGCTACCTCCGCGATCTCTTCCGGATTCAGGCTTACGAGGAAGTTTTCTGTCGCCTGCCGGTCGAACTTCGGGTCAGCCGATTCGATGCAAAGGAAAAACTTGCTTCGCGACGCGCCCGCAAAACGCTCTACGTTGAAAACCGGGTGGTACGGACTCGGGAAACCGTTCATGACGAGCATGCTGATTGCCGCCGTAAGGCCTCCGAGCAGAATCGTACATTCAAAGGTGATCGGAATAAACATCGGGACGCTGATGAGGGGGCGCCCACCGATGTTCAGCGGCAACGCCACGAACGAGCACCACGTAGCAAGGCCGAATCCGCCGATACAACCCAGCAGGCCGCCTATAAATGTGAAGCCCGATACGCGATTGTCGTGCAGATCCATCGCATCGTCCATTTCGTGGATCGGATATGGGCTGAAGGCGTCGAACTTCCTGAAACCCGCCTCTTTGGTCCGCCTGGCCGCTTCGACCAATTCGGTCGGAGTCTCAAATTCCGCGATCAGGCCGTAAAGCGGGTTCGCCGCATCCATGTCAGTGTGAGAGCTCAATGCGCCACCTTCTCTCTGACCTGCGCTCCAGGCAAGAGCATGCGCAGTTCGAAGATAGTAATCAAAGGCAGAACCCGGACGAACAAAAGGATCATCGTCATGAAGAATCCAAGCGTGCCGATGTAGACCGCCCAGTCCCAGATCGTCGGAGCGTAATAGCCCCAACTCGAAGGCAGGAAGTCGCGGTGCAGACTGGTGACTACGATCACGAAACGCTCGAGCCACATGCCGATGTTTACGATAATGGAAATGATCCACAGAATCCCGGGGCTTGTGCGAATCTTCTTCGACCACAGGAACTGCGGCGTAACGATATTACACAGGATCAGGCACCAGTAGAAGACCGCATACGGACCCGTCATGCGGTTCCAGATCATGAATTTTTCGTACTTGTCGGCGCTGAAGTAGCCGAAGAAAGCTTCCATGATGTAACCGTAGGCGACCACCATGCCCGTCGCCAGCGTGACTTTTGCCATATTATTCAGATGGCGCATCGTGATGATGTCGTCGAGGCCGTAGAACTTGCGCACCGGGATCATCAGCGTCAGCACCATCGCGAAACCGGAGTAGATGGCACCCGCGACGAAGTACGGCGGGAAGATCGTCGTGTGCCAGCCGGGAATAATCGAAACCGCGAAATCGAAACTGACGACCGTGTGGACCGAAACCACAAGCGGCGTTGCCAGGCCGGCCAACAGGAGAGAAGCCTTTTCGTAGCGCTGCCAGTGGCGGGCGGATCCGCGCCAACCCATGGAAAGCATTCCGTAAATCACCTGTTGCCAGCGCTTCTTTGAGGTGTCGCGCAACGTTGCCAGATCGGGCAGCAGCCCGACAAACCAGAACACGGCTGAAATCGTGAAATAAGTCGAAACCGCGAACACGTCCCAAAGCAGCGGACTGCGGAATTGGGGCCACAGATCCATCGTGTTCGGATACGGGAACATCCAGTAAGCGAGCCAGGGACGGCCCGTGTGCATTACGGGGAACATGCCGGCGCACATGACGGCGAACAGTGTCATCGCCTCGGCAAACCGGTTGATTGCATTACGCCACGACTGGTTCAACAAGAGCAGAATCGCGGAAATCAGCGTTCCGGCGTGGCCGATACCGATCCACCAGACGAAGTTGATGATCGCAAAGCCCCAGCCGTTCGGGATATTGATTCCCCAAACGCCGACGCCTTTCATGAACAGCCAAACGGCTCCGGCCGCCAGTGCCTGCAACAGGCCAATGGCCAGAAACAACCCCAGCGTCCAACCCAGCGTGATCTTCCGCTTGAGAACGATGTTGCCGACCTTGTCGGAAACCGACGCAAGGCTGTGGCCTTCATCGATTACCGGGCCGACGTAAATCTGATCTGGAAGCTCGACTGGCTGCGCCATTCTAGCTGACCCCCTTCGCGCTGTCCGTTGACAGGGCCGGATTCGGATTACGGATATCCGCCAGATACGTCGTGCGCGGTCGCGTATTCAGTTCGCCGAGCAGCGAATAATCCGTCGCTTCACGCTTCCACGCCGTGACCCGGCTCTTCGGATCGTTCAGATCGCCGAACGCGATCGCGTCCGAAGGACACG
The DNA here is from genome assembly GCA_003136575.1 of Bryobacterales bacterium. GTDB lineage: Bacteria > Acidobacteriota > Terriglobia > Bryobacterales > Bryobacteraceae > BOG-234. The sequence continues at coordinate 5,394 of PLEX01000191.1, forward strand.
TCGACTGGCAGGCCGGAACGATTTCGCCGTCCGCCACCCTGCGGTCTTCTTTCTCCGCCATAATCTTCGCGTAGTTGATGCGCTGCACGCAGTAGGTGCATTTCTCCATGACGCCGCGGCTTCGCACCGTGACGTCCGGATTGCGCTGCATCTTAATGCTTTCCGTCTCCCAATCCGTATCGAGAAGGAAGTTGAAGCGCCGTACCTTGTAAGGACAGTTGTTCGAACAATACCGGGTGCCGATGCACCGGTTGTAGACCATGTTATTCAGGCCCTCGGCATCGTGGCTCGTAGCTGCGACCGGGCAAACCACTTCGCACGGAGCCGTTTCGCATTGCTGGCATGCCACGGGCTGGAAGTAAGACTGAGGATTGTCCTCGGTACCGCTGAAATACCGGTCGATCCGGATCCAGTGCATTTCGCGGGTATTGAGCACCTGCTCCTTACCGGTAACGGCGATGTTGTTCTCGGCCTGGCAGGCGACTACGCAGGCGTTGCAACCGGAGCACGCGGTGAGGTCGATCGCCATGCCCCACGCGTAACCTTTATACTCCCAGGTTTGGGGCAGAATTGTGAGGCCTTTGGGTGCCGTCTCGCTCGCCTTCTGCGCGAAATTCGGATCCTGCAGATACTCGGCCAATGTCCCTGTTCTTACGGGATCGCGATCTTCCATCGCGAAGTGATGCTGTACGGCGGCGAGACGGAACTTCTCGCCCAGTTTCTTCACCTTGGCGCCGCTCGCCGAATAAGGATTGGCCAGCGTGCGGAGCGGATTCACATCGAATCCCGCGCCGTTCCCCGCCCTGCCGGAACGCGTTCTTCCGTATCCCAGGCTCAGGCCAAGCGAACCATCCGGTTGACCCGGCACGCGCCAGATCGAACCCCAGACGGTCTTGCCGTTGACGGAGACTTCCACCCGATCTTCGTCGGTGACATCCAGTTCTTTGGCTGTCTTGGCGCTGACAACGACCGCGTTGTCCCAAGTCAGGCGCGTGATCGGACGGGGCAGTTCCTGTAGCCAGGTATTGTTCGCATAACGGCCGTCGAGCACATAAGGATCGAAGTGGAAAGATACGTCGTAGCCATCGGAGGAACTGGTAGAGACGGACGCCGGAACCAGTTTCGCCTCGGCTTTCGCGACGGCTGGCAATTCCGAACCCTTTACGAACCCGTCGTGGACCGAATGATTCCACCAGTTATCAAAATCCGCGCCGGGGTGCTTTGTCTTCCAGTAGTCCCGCACCAGCGCGTGGCTCGTTTTTTCGGGGGTTTCGGTAAAGGCAACCAGAAGATCGTGCGCCGACTTGCCGTTGTAAAGCGGTGCAATCAGCGGCTGAATGATTGAAATCGTGCCGTCGTAAGCCGGAGCGTCGCTCCAGAATTCGAACGGATGCGCTTCCGGAATGACCCACTGGCAAACTTCCGACGTTTCGTCGTCGTAAAGGCCAAGCCGTACGCGTTGTTTTGCCAACTGAATGGCCCCGCGGAGATTCAGGGACGCCGGAGCGTCGAATACGGGGTTGCCGCCCAGAATCAGCAGCAGATCCACCTGATTCGAATTCAGATCGTTCACCAGCGCCTGAAGATCGGCGTACTGATCCACCGGTTTCTGTTCGAGCGAGGCCGTCAGAACGACGGTCTTGCCGTTATTTTCGAGCACCTGGTTGATGTAGTGGACAACGGCGTGTACTTCGGGCGATTGATCCTCGCCCGCAATAACGATCGACTTGCCTTTTGCCGCCAGAAGATCTTTGGCCAGGGAAGCCACGAACGGCGAAGCCGCCGCCGAACCGCCCAGAACCGCGGCAAGATTGTGAACGAAAGGCGCAATATCCGAAGCCTTCACAGGCAGGCGATGGTCGGCCTTCGCTCCCGTGGACGTAGGCGTGGATTCGACCGCGTAAAACCGGCTCTGCGTCTTCTTGCCGCCGCGGACGACGCGTTTTGCCGCGAAATCGCGGGCGTAGCGCACGCCGCCCGGACCATTCGCGAGGAAGTTTGCGTCGATCGACAGCACGACATCGGCCTGATCGAATTTATAGGTGGCGTTGAGGAATTGCCCGAACGCAAGCTGGGAACCCATGCGCCGGCCGTGACCTGTGGCTTCCCACTGGTGCCATTTCGCGCCCGGATACAACTTCAGGACATCCTGAATCTGCGCGAAAAGCGTAGGCGAGGTAACGGTTTGCGTCAGAATCCGAATGCCCGAACCTACCGGACTCTTCTGACGCTGCTTTTCCAGCATCCCGATAAATGCGAGCAGAAAAGAAGAATAAGAGCGAATTTCGCCGAGATTATTCAGAGTCTGCAGGCGGTCCGGATCGTAAAGGCCCAGCACCGAAGCCTGCGTTGGAACGTCGGCGGCACCCAGGCTCGCCGGATGCTCCGGATTGCCCTCCACCTTCGTCGGACGGAATTCGTGGGTCTCGACCAGAATCGGATTGGCGACGCCGCTGACCGGAAACGCTGTGGCGTAGAAGAGCGGCTTGCCGGCGACCAGCTTTTCCGGCGCTTCCACGTACGGCATGATGTACTCGGTCGGCTGCTTGGTGCAGGCGCCAAGGCCAGCCAGCGCCAGCGACGCGCCCATGATTTTCAGGAAATTACGGCGGCCTTCGTCGTCGAGCCATTCGCCCGCCTGCCGCGGAAATTCGCGGTGCAGGAAGTCCTGAAACCCCTCGGCCGCGGACAATTCGTCCAAACTACGCCAGAAACCGGCACCCCTCGCCGACGCCAATCGGTTCCGGACGGATTGCAAATTCAATGGATCGCCTTGTGTGCTCATTGGTTAGCCATTACCGTTAACGGTGACACGTCCAGCAGGTCTCCAGCTTCTGAATGTTGTACTCTTTCACCAACCGCGCGCCCAGGACTTCCTGCGGCTCGTCCGGCTCATAACCCATTTTCGTTACCATCTCGCGCGGCCGGACATATTTTTCCGGATTGCGGTGGCAATCGAGACACCAGCGCATCTGTAACGAGGCCTCTTGGTACATCAGCGGCATCGTATCCACCCGGCCGTGGCAGGTTTCGCAGCCGACACCCTTCTTAATATGGATGCTGTGATTGAAATATACGTAATCGGGAAGATCGTTGACCTTCGTCCAGCGAATCGATTCGTTCGTCTGGTAGCTGTCGCGCACCGGCTCCAGCGTGGAACTGTTGATCCAGATCTGCGAATGGCAGTTCATGCAGGTCTTGGTCGGTGGCACCATGGCGTGCTGCGAATTCTCCACTCCCGTGTGGCAGTAGCGGCAGTCGATCCCCATTGAACCCACATGGTGAGCGTGACTGAAAGGAATCGGCTGCTCCCGCGCTTCGCCCTGCCGGGTTGCGTAAGAAGAGTTGGCGATCAATTCAAAAAGCGCGCCGCCCAATCCGCCAAGCGCAACCACTGCGAGGATAATGCTGGTTCGCGCTAACGAGTTCGTGCTGGATTTGAAGATCTGTGGCATCGCAGTGGCTATCGGTCTCCGAACCTGGTGAAGCTTAAATCCGAACGGTGCAGACGTGCGTCAAAAAAGCAGGGGTTTTGGACTTTTATACGGGGCTGACGCAGGCCAAACAAATATTATGTCCCATCGGTACCGTATTTCCAAAGGACTTCAAGTGTAGTTTTGAAAAAAAATGCACTCGCCGACAAAAGTGGACCAAAACGGAACAGTCCGAGGAGGTTTTGGACCGGACCAGCCCAGTACGATTGCTATCGAAATGAAGACGCGAGCCCGTCTTGGTGGACGCGCATCTTTCCGGCAACTTCACCCGGCAATCATTAAATAGGCGCGCCCGGGATGCCGCCGCTTAAGGAATCCCTGGTCGTAACGGCCGGTTGACAGACGGCCGCCGCGAACCCGACGAAGACAATCCCCGGGCACCTCGAATATGAGCGGGCGAAAAGTCTTCCAGAGGATTCGAAATGGTTGCTTGACGGGCGCGGGAAAGAGATCAAGATAGTCGAGCCCTGCTGCCCGCGCTTCAGGGGGTGCGGCGGAAGCAGACGCTCCCCTTGACCCCGATCGCCGGAACTGCGCGAAGAGTGCGCCCGAATAACCGCGCGCGTGGAGGCTGCGCCCCACGCGGACAACGGGCATTTAGAGAAGATGGCGTCATACTTAGAGAAGAAGGCGCCGCCGGTGGATCAGAAGCTTCATCGGAACCGCGCGCGGCACGGCCTCCACATGGAATGCAGGGCATCTGAACCGTTCCGCCGCCTGCCCCTCGTCGCCACCGTTTTTTCCGCCACGCTTACAATAGAACTTCATGCAACAACTCATTCGCCCTGCGGGGCACCTTTCCGGCATACTTTCTCTGCCCGGCGATAAATCCATCTCCCATCGCTTCGCCATGATCGCCTCGCTCGCCGACGGCACGTCGCGAATTTCCAACTTTTCTACCGGAGCCGACTGCCATTCCACTTTGGGCTGCGTTCAGGCGCTTGGCGTCGAGGCGTCCAAAGTAGGCACAACTGTATCCATCCGCGGGAAAGGCCTGCACGGATGGAAGGAGCCCACCGGAGATCTTGACGCCGGCAACTCCGGCTCGACCATCCGAATGATGTCCGGCCTGCTTGCCGCGCAGCCGTTCACAAGCCGGATTTTCGGCGACGAATCGCTATCGCGTCGGCCGATGGCGCGCGTCATGAAGCCGCTCGCCGAGATGGGCGCGAAAATCGAAGCACGCCATGGCCAGTACCCCCCGTTGACAATTCACGGCGGTCCGCTGCGTCCGATCGAATATACACTCCCCGTTCCAAGCGCCCAGGTGAAGACCTGCGTCCTGTTCGCCGGCCTGTTCACGGAAGGCCAGACGATCGTGCACGAGCCGATCCGTTCGCGCGATCACACCGAGATTGCCCTCCGCGAGTTCGGCGCGGACATTCTGGTGAAGCAACGCACCATCACTCTTCAGGGCCGCCCAACGCTGACCGGGCGCGATGTCGTCGTGCCAAGCGATCTTTCATCCGCCGCGTTTTTCCTGGTCGCCGGCCTGCTCGTGCCGGATTCCAACCTGGTAATTCAGGGCGTGGGGCTGAACCCCTCGCGCTCCGCTCTGCTCGACTTCCTGCTCTCGACCGGCGCCGACATCAAGGTACTCAAGATCGAGTCGGTGAACGGCGAGCCGATCGGCGACATTCAGGTGCGCCACGCGCCCATTCGCGGCGGCGTGATCGAGAAGGACATGGCTGCGGCCCTGATCGACGAAATCCCCGTGCTCGCGGTGTTGGGCGCCGCATCTGAGGAGGGTTTGGTAATCCGCGATGCCTCGGAACTGCGGATCAAAGAGACCGACCGAATCGCAACCGTGGCCGATAACTTCAAACGGATGGGGATTGAAGTCGAGGTCACGCCGGACGGTATGCGCGTGCCGGGCAAACAGAAGTTCCGGGCAGCGGCTTTCGACTCGTTCGGCGACCACCGCATTGCGATGGCGTTCGCCGTTGCGGCGCTGCGGGGCGACGGCGAATCGACAATCGACAACGCCGACGCGGCGTCGGTTTCGTTCCCCGAGTTTTGGGGGATACTGGAAAAGGCGACAGGGCGGTAAAAGGCGAGGGGCGAGGCCAAGCGTGACGCCTCGGCCTCCGCCGAATCAGAACGGCAGCCATTCCAGGCGATCTTTCCACTCCCACGATTCCGACGCCAGCCAAATCAGCAATATCTCGTCGATTGCGACGGCGATGTCGATGTTTTGCGGGATCAGAAACACGCCCCGACTGTGTCTACCCGCCGTGAACGCGCGAAAGTGGAACGGCAGGGTTCCAACATCGTCCCGACACGAGAACGCGCCCGGTATCCGCGGCCAGCCTCAGCACCTCGGGATCGCCCACGCCGCGTAACCCGTGAGGAAGTCGATAGACGGCTCGCGGCGGATGACGCCGTTTACGATGGCTCTGTTCAGGTCTGCATCGGCCTGAAACCGAACTTTCACTACGGTCGGGCCGCGTGCATGTCTTCGCGCGCGCTCGGCAGCCCGGCCCGGAGATTGGCCGGCATTGGCTCGGCAGTGCGCCTGCCTTCCGACCACTTTTCGTCCTGGCGAGTCAGGTATTCGCCAACGGGCGCCTGATGTGCCAGATAATACGCGGTCGCGCCGTAGACTTCTTCCAGACTGAGAAGCGCGAAATTCTGACGAATCGCTTCCGGCGATTCCCACGACGAAACGCGTGGACGATCGAATCGAGCGAGATTCGGGTACCCGCGACGTAATAGTTGCCGTTTCGTTCTTCGACGTATTCCCTGGCCATGTCTGTCTTGATTATACTGCTTCAGCGAGGGGATCGCGACTAACACTATGGCCGCAATGGCAGGAGGTGCTTCTGCACTTTTCCCAGCGCGTTGCGGGGCAGGCTCTCCACCACAACAAATCGGCGTGGAATCTTGAATGATGCCAGCGACGCGCGGCAACGCTCTTCCATAATTGCGGCGTCGAAACCCGGTCCAGCCACAACATATGCCACGGGCACTTCACCACGGGCGCGGTCCGGTAGCCCCCTCACAGCCGCTTCGGAAATCTCCGGCTGCTCCTGCAGGAATTCTTCGATCTCGCGCGGATAAATATTGAATCCGCCGGAAATAATCAGGTCGCTTTTGCGGCCAGACAAAGTGTAATAGCCGTCGGACGAACGCGTGGCTAAATCCCCGGTGCGGAAGTAACCGTCGAAGAATGCGGCCTTCGTCGCGTCGTCGCGTCGCCAGTAACCGGCGAATATGTTGGGGCCGCGAAGATGAATTTCGCCGGTCTCGCCTTCCGGAACCGGTTCACCCGCGGGATTCAGCAAGCGCACGGAAACGCCCGGCAACGGCAATCCAACCGTCCCCGCCCGCCGTTCGCCCGCGTAAGGATTACTCATGTTCATGAGAGTTTCGCTCATGCCGTAGCGTTCGAGAATCGTGTGGCCGTAGAGTCTTTCAAAATCGCGCAGCACCTCGGCGGGCAGCGGCGCGGACCCGGAGACGAACAGACGCGCGGATTCGCCGATGCGGCGCGCCGTGTCGGGGTCGAGATCGAGGAGCCGCACGTAAACGGTGGGAACGCCAAAGAACAGCGTCGGCCGGAAATCGAGGAATTCGGTGGCTGCAGAACGTTGATCGAAACGTTCGAGCAGTCTCATGCGGCAGCCGCTGACCAGCCACGTGTGGATGCCGTTGCCGAGTCCGTGAACGTGAAACAGCGGTAGCGCAAGTAGAAAACGGTCGGCCGCGGCGATGCTCCAGCAGGCGACCAGGTTGGTGGCGTTGATGGCAAAGTTGTGGTGAGTGAGGACCGCGCCTTTGGAAGCTCCGGTGGTGCCGGATGTATAGATGATGCCGGCCGGGGCGTCGCCATCGAGCGAGGCAGCGGGGCGGGTGTTGGGAAGGGTGGCGGCGAAGTTGGCAATTTCGGCGGGAGTCCAGACGGGAATGGCGCAATCGAGCGACGTCTTCGAAACAACCGCGCGGGGAGCGGCGTCGTCGAGAATGTGGGAGATCTCGCGTCCGCGATAGAGGATGTTGATCGGGACGAATATGACCCCGGTCTTGACGCAAGCGACAAACAAATCGATCATTTCGACGCAGTTGGCCAGATAAACGCAGAGGCGGTCCCCCGGAACAAAGCCGCGCTGAAGCAGCAGATGCGCGATGCGGTTGCTCCGCGCGTCGATTTCGCCGAAGGTGTAGTTACGGCCCTGGTGCTCAAGGCCGACCACATCTTTTTTTCCGCGCAGGGAAAGATCGAATAGTTGAGAGAGGTTCATTTTCGATTATGCCGGTAGTGGTTGTCGCTTGTCTCGAGCTAGGCCGAAGAAAGCAGGATTAATCCCGCGACGAAAGCCAGCGCCGGGAAGCCGACCGGCACGCCGATGGATTCGTACTTCGACACGCCGCTCCTACGATGAAGGTTACTCCAGCCGCCAGCAATCTGCCGGGCGAAGTGGCGAACGCAAACGCGCCAGCTGCGGCACTCGGTGTGGTATTTCTCCGGCAGCCAAAGCGAAAACACGTAGAAGATGGCTCTCCCGATGCCGAGAACGAAGAGACAAACGATGAACGGGATGAGCGCCTCAGGCAGATAGAAAATGGCGATGATGACAGCCTTCACCGCGTAATCGCCTACCAAAAGGCCAGACCCGGCACGTCGTCCGAAGCGGGTGGCAATCGCAGCCCCAGCCGATCCGGAAGAGGACGAAGAGAATGCCACCGCAATATCCGGTGTTTGCGTCAGACGCCGGAATGACGGAGGCAGTCTGTAGGTCGAGCGTGGCGNNGGGCCACTGACGAGCCACTGGGATGCGCCGTCTGATGAACACGACCAATGGCTCGATCGTGGCCGGGCTGCCATGAGGTGCCGGACCTGGCGATCGTCAACGCCCCGCGTCGCGACCCGTGGGGTTTGAGTCGCTCGAAGATTCGTATAGTTTTCGGCGGAGTTGGCCGATAAGTACGGTGTATGTCGTCTTCCCTGCGTTTGATCGCTGCCACGCCGGATATGTGCGAAGTGCTTGAGGGAGCCCTCGCTGACCACGGAGTCAAATACCACGCCGAGGGGAAGGTGGTTGTCGTGGAAGACGGATCCGACGCGGCGAATGCGGACGAGGCGGGCGTCACGGGGCGGGTCGTTTCCATGCTTCGGGAAGTGCTTTCGACTCCGGAGCGTGAAGCCGTCAGCGTCGTGGAAGAGCTTAACTACCCGAACGAATTTCCCGTAACCACGCGTCTTGAGGCCTGGTGGGCGGTATTTGAGACCTCGTGGTTTGAAAGAGCGCGAGCCGCTGAGGCATTCTCCATCTGGTTCCAGCCGATTGTCGATACGACGGCTCGGCGGGCGATCGGATACGAGTGCCTGCTTCGGCTCACGAAAGGCCACAAACGCGAAGGCGCGGAGATCCTGGCGGCCGCGTCGGCGAGGCGCGATCTGCGCGAGTTCGACGCTTACACCCGGCGGCTCGCAATCGGGGCGGCGGCTACCCAACAGTGCACCGACAAGATGTGGTTTCTGAATTTTTTGCCTTCGACAATGCACCGCCCTGGATTCTGTATGCGGGAGACTATGCAGTTTCTTCGGGAATCGGCCTTGCCTGCAGGGAACTTTGTGATGGAGGCGGTCGAATCGAATCGCAATCCCGACATCGCGCATCTCCGGCGAATCGGGGACTACTTCCGCGAGCAAGGGCTCGGGTTCGCACTGGACGATGTCGCGGTCAATACCGAAGCGCTTCGCATGGTTTGCGAACTGCGGCCGGATTGCATCAAGCTGGAGAAACAATTGGCGCATCGCGTGGGCCAGCCGCGGGATGCCGCCGCCGTGCGGAAACTGGTTGAGGTGGCCGAGCGCCTCGGTATTCGGGTAGTCGCGAAAGGGGTGGAACGCGTGTCCAGCATGGAACAGTTATGGGCGGCAGGCATTCAGTGCATGCAGGGTTATCTGTTCGGGAGCCCGGCGCCAGATGTCCTGCGGACGGAACTGGACCTGGCTCATCTGACCCGGGCGATTCAACCGTCTGCTCAGCCGGACGCCGCGGGGTTTGGCGGTTCGGATCTGCCTGAGGTCGTGCGCGACGATGGAGTCAAGCCGGTGACAGGCGGACCACACGACACTGACATGGCCGCGCACATGACTGGCGTTCAGGGCGACGACGCCATCGCATCTGGCCCGTTCGTTGTCATTTCACCGTAACCCGACGCCAGTTCTTGCCCACCTGAATGAGCAGTTCGTCGCCTGGCACCGGCAGCAGCAAATCCGTGACGCGCTGGCCGTTGATTTCGATCGCTCCCGCCTTGCGCTTCCGGCTGGCATCCGCTACGGACTCGGCAAGTCCCACTCGCGCAATCAGTTTCTCCACGTGGATGCCGTTCGGACCGAGCACGCCATCGGGCAGCGGCACCACAGGCACGTCCGCCGGAACTTCTTTTCGCTGCACAACGCGGCTGAACTCCTCCGCGGCGCGGCCGGCGTCGGCGGCGGAGTGAAAATCCGAAACGATCAGACGGCCTAGTTCCATCTTTGCGGTCATCGGATGCAGCGCGCCGCCGGCGATCCGCTCCTGCATCGCCGCGATCTCGCTCATGCTGCTGTCCGTCAGAAGTTCGTAGTAACGAAACATCAGGCCGTCGCTGATCGACATGATTTTGCGGAACATCACTTCGGCCGGTTCGGTAATGCCGATGTAGTTGCCGAGCGATTTCGACATCTTCTTTTCGCCGTCGAGACCTTCGAGCAGCGGAGTGGTAGCGACGATCTGCTGCGGCTGGCCGTAGTCTTTCTGTAGGTCTCGGCCGACCAGAAGGTTGAATTTCTGGTCCGTTCCCCCCATTTCCACGTCGCATTCGAGAGCTACGGAATCGTAACCCTGGGCGAGCGGATAGAGCAACTCGTGCATGGAAATCGCGACGCCGCCGGCGTAGCGCTTCGAAAAATCGTCGCGCTCGAGCAGCCGGGCCACCGTGTAACGCGAACACAACCGTACGATGTCCTCATAGCGCATCGCGCCGAGCCATTCGCTGTTGAATCGCACCTCTGTTTTTTCGGAATCGAGGATTTTGAACACCTGCGCCTTGTAGGTTTCGGTGTTGGCGAGGATTTCGTCGCGCGTCAAAGGCGGACGCGTGGCGTTGCGGCCGGTCGGGTCGCCGATCATCGCGGTGGAGTCGCCGATCAAAAAAATGACGCGATGCCCGAGATCCTGAAAATGTTTGAGCTTGCGCAGCAGGACGACGTGGCCGAGATGCAGATCGGGCGCGGTCGGGTCAAACCCCGCCTTGACGCGCAGCGGACGGCCTTCGCGGGCGCGCAAAACGATGCGTTCGCGAAGGTCCTGTTCGCGGATCAGTTCGGCAAGGCCTTTGCCGATATAGGTCAGTTGTTCGTCGACTGTGGCGGGCACGGAACTCTCATTGTAGCGGCGGTGCGGCAGCGGGCCGCGCGGTTCTGCGGAGTGACGCTCCCAATCGTGTCCCAGTCGGACCCACACGTCCTCAAACGCCCGGCCCATTTCCATGACCACCTAGTCGCATGCTGCCGGGTCGGCGCGGGCGGTTCGGTTGCGGCGGTGGTGCGGCTTGAGGTAAAACGGCGGTGCAGTTGCGGAGCGCGTTATGGGGTGGCGACCCCGGGCTGCCCGGACGAGGGAGTGGCTGCGGCCCGCCGTTTGATTTCCGCGTCGGCTCGCTTGATCCTCGCGGAAGTCATCGGGTGGTCTCCGCCGAACGCCAGCTTGTTTTGCACGGATACCGGAATGACGGCGGTGCTGGGGTCGCCATATAGCAGTGGGTGGGCCCTTCCGGCGGCATCGGCCAGTCTGTCGACCCTGATCACCATGGACCTGAACGCCGCCGGATCGACTTCGGGGCAAGACAACGCCAGTTCGTCGGCCTCGTTCTCCAACTTCCTGCCGTGGACGTCCTGCGGATGATGGCCGGTCTTCTTGGCCTGGGAAACGTGGCCCATTTCATGCGCCAGCGCCGCCAGCAATTCATCGTCGTTCAGGCCGGTTTTCAGGTATAAAGTAATGAAAACCACGTCGTGGTACTTGCCGTCGATCACGCCCCAGGCGATCCCCGCGTCGGGTTTCTGCGGCCTGGGCTTGCCGTCCTTATTCATAGGAGGCTTGACGAGGATGACGTCGGGCGGGGCTATATCGAAACGTCGGGCGATAGACCCGAAGCGTTGCCGGAAATCGGATTTGGCGGGGTCGGCGCCGTACTCGACATCCAGGAAAACCTTCTCGCCGGGCCAGCGGTTGCGGACTTCCTTGAGTGCCTCCAGTTGATCAATGAGCGATTTGCGATCCGGCGCCGCGGTAGAGCCGAGGAGCGGCGCGCCTGCGGCTTCCTGCCGGTCAGTCGCGCAATTGGATCCGGCAACGATCAGGACCCAGCAGATAGCAAGTTTCCACATTGTGCTGTTTTCATGCCCGACACCGATTTCAGGCATGCGGCAACTCGGCGCCGTCGCGGTTCGGATCACGGGTCTCGCCTTAAGTGTAACGGCCCATTCGACGTTCAAATTAGGATCCGGCCGATTGCATCGATCAGTCGGCCGCGCGATGGGACCGCACTACCTCGCCGCCCGGTTGAACGTGCCCCGGATGCCGGCGACTTCAGGCGATGTGATCAATCGCGTCCCGAGCCTCCTGCAAGGCGTAATCGCGCGCGAGATCCATGGTGGGGAACTCTTTGTCGCCGTGATGAAACGTCCTGGTTCGTTCCGGGTGCTTTACCAGCGTGTAGTCGCAGATCCAACGCTCCTGCGTCTGTTGATGCAGCTCCATTTCGATTTCGGTGCCTTTGTAGATAGCCTGAATCATTTATGGCTCGCTCCTGCATTCACTATAGGCCTCTTCCCCGGAAACGACGTCACTCTCTGTGCGCGAGACAGTGTTAACCAGTACACCGGAAGGCGTGACGCGCTGGTCAGCGGGAAATCGCCAGGCCAGCCGGGTCCGGCCTTCGGTTGCACCCGGTCACACGTAAAGTCCCATGCGCTGTTTTGCGAGCCGCACGGTGGCGTTCGCGACGGGCGTTACCGCATCCGCGCCGGCGCGCAGCACGCCATCCAGATAACCCGGATCCGCAATGATCTCCCGGTAACGGGCCTGCAGCGGCTCCAGTTTCGAAATCACCATTTCCGCAACGGTCTTTTTCAGGTCGCCGTAGCGCATGCCGGTAAAGTGCGATCGCATCTGGCCGTCCGACCACTCGCCGAACGCCTGAAAGATGTTCAGCAGATTGGCGACCCCAGGCCCCATGTTTTCAAAATCCACGCCGCTGCCCGAATCGGTAGTGGCGCGCATAATAGTCTTTTTGATGCGCTCCGGCGGATCGAGCAGCGCCACGGCATGTCCCGCGCCGGTCGCCGACTTGCTCATTTTCGCTGTAGGATCGTCGAGTCCCATAATCCGCGCTCCTACCGCCGGGAGCCTGGTCTCGGGCATGACGAACGTTTCGCCGTAAAGCGAGTTGAAGCGCTGGGCAATGTCCCGGGTCAGTTCCAGATGCTGCATCTGGTCTTCGCCGACAGGTACGATCGCGGCCTGGTAAAGCAAAATGTCGGCGGCCATCAGGACCGGATATTGGAAGATGCCGTCACCGATCGATTCCTGCAGCGCGGCCTTCGCTTTGAACTGTGTCATGCGTTCGAGCCAGCCCATCGGCGTGACGCAGGTCAGCAGCCAGGCGAGTTCGGCGTGTGCCGGAACCGAAGACTGAACGACAATATTGGAATGCTTCGGGTCGATGCCCGCAGCGAGGAAAAGCGCCGCGAGATCGCGAATGCTCGCGCGGAGTTCGTCGGGCTTCTGAAACACCGTTATGGCGTGCAGGTCGACGATGCAGAAGATGCTCTCGAAATCGTGCTGGATGCGAACCCAGTTGGAAAGAGCGCCGAGATAGTTGCCGATGTGCAGGTTGCCGGAGGGCTGAACACCCGACAGAACGCGAGGAATCATGTGTGGGGATGAAGTTCCATCGTAACAGGGGAGTAATTTGCGGCTGTTTCGCGGGGAACTGGCGGGAGTCGCAAGGAACTTTCGGGTCGAGGGATACAATGCTCGTTTGGAGCTCACTGCCGGGCCGGACTCTCCCGCCTCATCATGATCAGAATCGCTATCGTCGGCGGAGGCCCGGGCGGGCTCTTCACGGCGCGGCATATTGAAGAAAAATTCAAAAATTCCTGCCGGACAACGTTGTTCGAAGCCAGCCACAGGACCGGCGGCAAGATTGTCACGGGGCAGTTCGCGTCCGCACCCGTCATGTATGAGGCCGGCGTTGCCGAACTCTACAACTACGCGGAACTCGGCCCCGATCCATTGCGACAGCTAGTCGATAAACTCGGCCTTGAGACGGTCCCTATGGACGGCCGGACCGTTGTGCTCAACGACCGGATTCTGGCCAATCAGCGGGAGGTTCGACGAACGTGTGGTCACAGGACCGCCGACGCGATCCGGGAGTTCCGCGCGCGCTGCCGCGAAGCGATGCCGCGCCATGCATGGTACGAGGGCAACTGCCACTGCGACAACACTCACCCGTGGGCCGGCCGAACCTGCGAAGAGATTCTGAACGAAGTTCAAGATACGTTGGCGCGAAAGTACCTGAAGGTGGCCGCGCACAGCGATCTGGCCACGGAACCGCACCTTACCAACGGGCTGAACGGTCTGAAGAATTTCCTGATGGATGTGCCGGGCTACATCCGGCTCTATTCCGTCGCCGGCGGCATCGAACAGATGACAGCGCGCGTACGGGAGCGCTTGAGTCGAACGCGCGTTGAAGTGAACTGCCCCGTCACGCGGGTTCAGAAGAACGCCAATGAAACGTATGGCGTGACGTACCACCGGAATGCCGCGGCTGGCCATGAAGACTTCGACGCGGTATTCATAGCGTTGCCGCACAACTGGCTGGGATCGATTGATTGGGGCGGAGGCGAGGCGAGCGGTGAGCCGCTGCGAAAGGCGATGTCCCGCTTCATCGCTTACTATGACCGGTCCGGCCATTATCTGCGCGTATCGATTCTCTTTCGCAGGCAGTTCTGGCAGGATCGGATCGCCGGTTCCTGGTTCATGCTGGATGCGTTCGGCGGCTGCTGCGTGTACGACGAAAGTTCGCGACATGACACGGGCGAATTCGGTGTCTTGAGCTGGCTGATTGCGGGAACGAATGCGCTTTCGATGAGCGCTTTCGAAGACGATCGGTTGGCGAAGATCGCGATGGCCGCGCTGCCGAAACCGCTCGACAGCGAGGCTTTGTCGTTGTTTGTCGAGGCGCGAGTTCACTGGTGGCCCGCTGCCGTGAGCGCGCAGCCGGGAGGACTTCCGGTGAAGGATTCGAGGTCCGCTCACCTGCCCGATCCCGAAGGGCATCCAGGCCTCTTCATGGTGGGTGACTATCTCTTCGATTCGACGATCAACGGCGTGCTGGATTCATCGGACTTCGCAACCGACCTCCTCAGTTCGTGGATGCTGAAACGGAGCCTTGCCCGGACAACGAGCCAGCCCCTGAACACCGCGAGCGGATCCGGTATGAGCCGTCGCCGCCCGGAGCGGGGGCAGGTGCGGGATCTGGTCCGGATCGCGTGGCGAGCGAAACCGCCCTTCAGCCTGCTCTATGCGGGCTCGGGCAAAGGGCTGCCGCTCGGGGGCTTCGCCGAATGCGGGATCGACGCCTGGGGAGTGGAAAGCGAGAAGTCGATTCACCGTCATACGCCGCCAAAATGGCGAAAACGTAATCTGCGGGCCGATATCCAGGAGATGCCTTTCCCGGATGAACGTTTCGATTTCGTCTGTGAGACTTGCCTGGCGCAGGTACCGGAGGATCAGCTTCCGCGAGCCATCCGGGAACTCTACCGCGTGAGCCGGCGCGGCGTAATCCTTGGCAGTGTGACGAGCGAGATGAATCCGGATTTGCTGGCGCGGGAAGGCATGTTGAACGGAATCCGTTCGCTGATGACGCTTTGGGAGTGGGGAGAGCTTTTCCTGGCCGCCGGCTTCAAAATCGCCGTGGTGGACGACAAGACGCTCGAACGTCTGTGGCGCTGCGAGAAAAAATACAATAAAGACGATCAGGATTGGTATCCGGATAAAGAAAGCCTCCGGTATTGTTTCTACACGAAGGACCCCGGCGCCGGATGACCTATGCACGAAGATGACCAGAACGAAGATATCGCGGAGGAAACCGATCGCGGCGCCCTCCGGTCCGTATTCGGTTTCCTCGGGCCTTACTACCGCCAACACCGGGGAACGCTGCTCTTCCTCATCCTTTGCGTCCTCACCGAAACCGGCTACAACGTCGCCTTCCCTCTTTCGCTGAAATACCTGATCGACGACGCGCTGCTGGCACAGAACCACTCGGCTCTGGTGTGGATACTCATCGTTCTCGGCGCCCTGGCGGTCGTTATCTCCGCGATCAGCGCATTCCTCGAATTCCTGAACGCCCGGCTTGCGGCGACCGTGATTCGCGATATCCGCCACCGCATCTTCTTCCATCTGCAGTCGCTCTCGCTCCGGTTCTACTCGGGGACCAGTTCCGGCGAGGTGATGTCGCGTTTTTCCACCGACCTCGGCGAAGTGGAAGAAGCGGCGCGCTACTGGGTTGCCGGGGTTCTGACTCCGGGCTTTGAGCTGCTGGCCGGGACGCTGTTGCTGTTTTATCTCAGCTGGCAACTCGCCCTGACGGCTATGCTCATCTGGCCGCTGACGATGATCGGACCGAAGGTATTTTCACAACGTGCGGTTTCGGCTACATATCGAAAGAAAGAGCTGGAAGCGGCGACTCTGGCCATCGTGCAGGAAAACGTCGCGGCGCAGTCCGTCATCCGCGCATTCGGACTCCGCGGCGTCTCTCAGTCCTGGTTCCGCCGGCGCAGCATTTCGCTCGAGGGTGCCTCGGCCCGGGTCAATTTTCTGACGGCGATGACGGAGCGGTCCGTGAGCACGGCCGTTCTGCTCCTCCACGTGCTGATCATCGGGGTCGGCGCCTGGCTGGCCTTTCACAAGCGCATCTCAATCGGCACTCTGGTTACGTTTGAAAACGTGTTCTGGGAACTCAGCTACAACATCGAGCGCATCAGCCAGTTCCTGCCGGAATTGATGGAAGCCGCGGGCGGAATTCAACACATAAGCGATTTGCTGCGGGAGAAGCCGTCGATCGTTGACAAGCCGGGTGCGATCGCGCTTCCACGGCTGGAACGCGAGATCGTGTTTGAGAATGTGTCGTTTCGCTATGCGGGTGAGAGTTCGGACTCGCCGCCCGGAGAGAAACCGCAACTGGAGAATGTCACGCTGCGAATCCCCTGCGGTTCGAGGATCGCGGTGGCGGGTCCCAGCGGATCGGGCAAGAGCACGGTGTTGAACCTGATCCTCGGGCTCTACGACCCGACGAGCGGAAGCGTACGCATCGACGGTCGCGACATTCGCGACGTAACGCGCGAGTCGCTCTGTGCGCAGATCGGCACCGTGTTCCAGGAGAGTTTTCTCTTCAATACCAGCATTCGCGAAAACATCCGGCTTGGCAAACCGGAGGCGACCGATGCGGAGGTGGAAGCGGCTGCACGGTCCGCCGAGATCCACGACTTCATCCAGTGCCTGCCGCTTGGCTACGATACTATCGCGGGCGAACGTGGCAGTCTGATGTCGGGTGGTCAGCGGCAGCGGATTGCGATCGCACGGGCGATCATCCGCGATCCGGCGATTCTGGTGCTGGATGAAGCGACGTCCGCACTGGATCCGGCAACGGAGACGGCCATCCTCGCGACGCTCAATCGTCTCGCAGTGGGGAGAACGATGATTTTCGCCACGCACAGGCTGGCTGCCATGGCGGAAGCCGATTTGCTCTTCGTGCTGGTGAATGGAAAGCTGGACGCCGAAGGCAGTCCGGCGGAGCTATTCGCGCACGTGCGTGCCGGCATGCAATAACGGCTGCGAACGAGCGATTCTAAAGACCTTTGGGGAGCGCCAACCCATCCGAACCGCGCGCGCCTGAACAAGCGGCACGTCGCAGCGAGTCTTCCCACGGATATGGTTGGGGAGATTATGCCGGGGGCAAAGCCAGAACTTCCGTGGCCGGGGATTCCTCGACGCCTTCTTCGAGAGGAACGTCGGGCTGCTCGCCGAAGACGCCTTTCTTCTTCTCAAGGCGCTTGGCGAACTTCTCGCGTTGCTTCTCGGCACGGGCCATTTCCTTCTGCCGTTTTTTCAGGGTTGTGTTGGATCGTCCCGCCATAAGGTCTACCTTTACTGTACGCGACCGGGGATGCTGGTCCGGAACCGGCCATCGCGCGGCCGATTCCTACATCTGTTCCTTCGATGCCGCAAGACGCGTTTGTGTTGCAGGAAAAGCGAACCCGAGTTGGCGCTCCCACCAATTACCGTCACCCCGGGAGACCAGGTCCAGTACTAATTGGCTTGAGTTCGTCGCCCAACCGGCGCAAACTGAAGACAGGTCGCCAACGGAACTCCTTGAAGATTCGGCGGGAAGATTGGGGAAATACCTCAATTTACGGACGTGGCGTGCAATACCGAGACCAATAAAACGTGCGCAATTTACCTAAGGCTGCACCCATTCCCGTAGTGTGTCTGTTCGGACTCGCGTTAGCCGCAGGTTCGGCGTGTGCGGACGTCTCACGGTATTCGCCGCGGGACGCAGACACACCGAATTCCGGCGCTCCGGCTGGCGGTGTGCCGGATACTGGTGCTCGCGATGCGAATGTTGTCGGCGGGGATCCGGCCGGAGGCACAAACAGATCCGCGTTCGAACCCGGCCATCACGGTAATCCCCTTCCTGTGTCGCGCGGCAATCCTAACCACGGCGGTCACCGTGATCCACGGCGTGGCCCGGACCGTCCGTCGAATCCTCCCGGGTCCGGGAGCGCGCCCCCTGAAAACGGGAATAATCCACCGGCGGATCCGCCGGTGATTGGCAATTTTCCTCCGATATCCGAAAATGGTCCCATCGTCGATGGCCATGTAGGCGACTCGGACGGCGAGGGCGACGACGGCGATGGGGACGGCAGCCCTGCTGTTACGCCGGAACCGGGCCTGCATGCGGTGTTAGGCATCGGGCTACTTGCTTTGGTGAGTCTCGTATTGCGCCGCAATGCTGGTAGGCGGATGACGGAAATCCACGATTCCCGCCAGTAATCCACGGCCGCCCGCGAACGGCTCGTTGGTGCGTCTCTTTTTTCGCCTGCTCCATTTGCCGCTTCCGATCCCCCTCGATCCCCTTCAGTTCGAACTTTCGCCGCCCTGTATATGCTAAACTCCCCCACATGCTAACCCGCAGGCATTTCATGGCTGCCACCGCGGCTGCAATGGCCGACCAGCTATTCGCCGCTCCCGAAGGCTCGAAAACCCCATCGTCCGATCTGGAAAAACTCGGCGCAGCAGCACTCGCCGAAGCCGGCAAGTACAAGGCCTCGTACTGCGATATCCGCATCGTACGACTTCGCAACCAGCGGATCGGCACGCGTCTTTCTCCTGAACGTGGCACCAACCGCACGCTGGCCGTCCCCACCGTCGCCGAAGACTCGAGCTTCGGCTTCGGCGTCCGAGTCATCGTTAATGGCGCATGGGGTTTTGCTTCCTCTCCGCTGGTTACAAAAGAGGAGATTGCCCGGATCACCGGCGAAGCGGTCGTCATCGCGAAAGCCAATGCCTCCATCCAGTCCAGGCCTGTTCGCCTCGTGCCTGTCAAGGCCTACCGCGAACGTTGGGAGACACCTCACGAAACCGACCCATTTGACGTTCCAATGGCGCAGAAACTTGACCTCCTCCGTTCGGTCGCCGAAGAGGTCAAGAAGAACTCCAGGGTTTTCGGCAGCGTGGCTACCCTCAGCCTGCGCAGCGAGGACAAATACTTCGCTTCCACGGAAGGCGCGTCCATCCAGCAACTCATCCTTCAGATCTACGGCAATCTCGACGCCACGGCGGTCGACGTTCAGAAGGGCATCTCCCGCAGCCGCAGCTACACGCCCACGCAGGCTTCGGCCGGCTGGGAATACGTGCCGGAGATGAACCTCGCGGAAAACGCGATGCGGATTCGCGAGGAAGTGGTCGAGCATCTTTCCGCACCCCCTGTGAAGCCTGGAAAGAAGGATCTGATCCTGATGCCGAACCACCTGATGCTCACCATTCACGAAAGCGTGGCGCATCCGACGGAGCTCGACCGTTCGCTGGGCTATGAAGCCAATTACGCGGGCACCAGCTACATTACGCTCAAGACGCGCGGCGAGCGAATCGCCAGCGAGCACTGCACTTTCGTGGGCGACCGCATATCGCCCCGGGCACTCGGCACGGTTGGCTTCGACGACGACGGCGTGATGACCTCGGAATTCACCATCGTCGACAAAGGCATCTTCCGCAACTTCCAGACCACGCGCGAACAGGCGGCGATACTCGGCGACAAGGAATCGCACGGCTGCAGCCAGGCCGATTCCTGGGCCACGGTGCCATTCCAGCGTATGCCGAACGTCTATCTGAAGCCTGGGTCGCAGGATACGACACCCGAGGATCTCATCGCGGGGATCGACGACGGCATACTCATCGATGGGCGAGGCAGTTACTCCATCGACCAGCAGCGCTATAACTTCCAGTTCGGCGGCGACGCGTTCTGGGAGATCAAGGGCGGCAAACGCGGCGGCATGATTTCCAGCGTGGCGTACCAGGCGCGAACACCCGATTTCTGGCAGGCCTGCGACGGCACGGCCGGCCCGGCGTACTGGCGTCAGTTCGGCACGACGGGCGACGCCAAGGGCGAGCCGACGCAAATCAATTCCATCAGCCATGGCTGTTCTCCCACACGTTTCCGCCAAGTCAACGTTCTGGTCACCGACTGAGAGCGAACATATGCTTACCAAAGACGAAGCACAAAAGCTGGCGAACAAAGTGATGGGCTATTCCACGTTCGCGGATTGCCAGGTCTCTGTGACTTCGGCGGAACAGGCTTACACGCGGTTCGCCAACAACGGCATCACGGCCGCGGCGTTCAGCCTGCGGCACGACGTTTCGATCGCGGTGACGCGGGATGGGTGCACAGGCGTCTACGCGGCCGACGACCTCGACGATGCAGCGCTTCGGGCAGCCGTTAAGAAGGCAGAGGAGTTTGCGGCCATTGCCCCGCCGAACCCGGAGCGTCTCGAACCCGTCGGCGCGCAGAAGTTCCCCGATCTGCCGGCCTTTGACGACCGCACGGCGAAAGCGCGCGCGCCGGAAATGATCCCGCACGTCAAGACCATCGTCGATGAAGCGGTGAAGCGCAAGTTGGTCGCGGCGGGGTTGATCGAGCGTACGCACCGCCTCTCCGCGATCGCCAACAAGGCAGGGCTCGCGGGATTCCACGAATCGGCCGATTCGCAGTTGACGACCACGATCCGCATGGAAGATGGCTCCAGTTCCGGCTGGGCGGGACAACCCTCGGCGAGGATCTCCGAAATCGATAGCGCGGCGCTGGCCAACACGGCGTGCGACAAATGCCTGCGATGGAAGAACCCACGCAGGATCGAGCCGGGCAACTATACCGTGGTGCTGGAGCCGACCGCGACCGGCGATATCGTTCGCCTGATCGGCAGCGGTTTTTCCGCGCGTAGTACCGACGAAGGCCGCACGTTTCTGAGCAAGCGCGGAGGTGGAAATCTGCTCGGGGAGAAGCTCTTTCCCGAGTACATTTCGCTGCGGAGCGATCCGCTCGACTGGCGACAGCCTTCGGTGCCGTGGACGAGCGATCTGCTGCCGACGCGCCCGATGGCGTGGATTGAGAAGGGCGTCGTCGGTAGTCTCGCGTATGACCGCTACTGGGCGTCGAAGACCGGTAAGCAGCCAACACCGGGGTTAGGCGGTGGCGGTAGTGGCGCCGGTGGCCTGAGCCTGGAGTTGGACGGCTCGGATGCGACGCTCGATTCGCTGATCGCGTCGGTTGAACGGGGATTGCTGATCACGCACTTCTGGTACATTCGTGCCGTGAACCCACAGACGCTGCAGCAGACCGGCCTGACGCGGGATGGTGTGTTTCTGATCGAAAACGGTAAGGTCACCGCGCCCGTCATGAACCTTCGATTCCTCGAAAGCCCGGTGCGGCTGTTGAAGAACACGGTGAAGGTGGGCCAGGCGAAGCGCGTGCGCGGACTCGAGGGCGGTCTGATGGTTGCACCTTCTCTCGTCGCCACCGATTTCCCGCTGCCCTCGATATCGGACGCGGTTTGAACTGCGCCCCTGCGTTCGTTCCGGGCCGTGAGCTTCTCCGGCAACGCCTGCGGGCCGTCCCGGTGCTCGTGTGGATGGTGCTGCTTGCACTGCTCCTCCGGCTCGCGGCAATTCCCTTCCCTAGCCTCGAGAATCTGATGGATGCCGACCACATCCACGCCTGGGAGCAGGGCAACGTCGCACGGGCGCTGCTGGCTGGCCACGGCTTTGGCAGCCCGTTTCTCTCGACGCAGCCCTCGCCGATTATGCCGCCGTTTTATCCGCTCATCGTGGCGGTGTTTTTCTATTTTCTGGGTGTTCACACGGCGAGCTCGATCTTCGCCATTCATGCGTTCGACTGCCTGATCAACTCGCTCGCGTGTATCCCCATATTTCTTCTGGCACGCCGCAGCTTCGGCCCCCGCGTGGCGTTATGGTCCGGCTGGGGATGGGCGATCTTTCCTTACGGAATTTACTTTTCGGCGGCGTGGGCCTAGTCGACGCACCTTTTGCTCTTGTGCCTGTGCGTGTTGCTTTATCTGGCGCAGGATCTGGAACAGTCTCCCCGGCCCCGATTGTGGGCCGCCTTCGGGCTGGTTGCGGGACTTGCGGGACTCACGGAACCATCCATTCTGGTGGTCGCAGTATTTTTAATGGCGTTGGCTGCATGGAGGCTGTCGCGAGCCGGCAAGCGCCGGCTGGCTCAGGTGCTGGTAGCATCGTTTGCGCTTACAGCCACGATCTTGCCCTGGTTGATTCGCGACGCCGTGGTTTTTCATCGCATGATTCCGATGCGGGACAGCATGGGTCTGGAATTGCGGATGGGCAACAACGGCTATTCGGAACGCTGGACCAGCGACCAGAAACACCCGCTGCACGATGCCAAAGAACTGGCGGCATACGACGCCGGCGAACCTGCCTACATGGACTGGAAGGCGAATCAGGCCACCGGATATATCCACGACCATCCGCGCTGGTATGTGTGGATGTGCGCGCGGCGTGCCCTGTATCCGTGGACGGGATACTGGAGCTTCGATAAAGGCTACCTTGCGATGGAGGCTATGGACCTCGGCAATATCCCGTTCGCCAGTTGCCTCACGATGCTCGGGCTTCTCGGGCTGTGGGCGGCGTGGCAACGCCGGTCGCCCGACGCGATTCATTACGGCGGAGTGCTGTTTCTGTTTCCCGTCGTGTACTATTTCACGCACCCGGAGCCATACCATATGCGGCCGGTCGATCCGTTGCTGGTAATTCTCGGCTGCTTCGCAATCGTGACGTTCAAAGAGCGGGCCGGACGCGAGGACGGCTTGGCCGAAGCCGCGCCACTCGACCTGGTGCGAGCCGGCCTGGCGAGTGTTCAAGCGCCGCCCGGGTGACTCATCGCCGCTGCTGCAGCGGCCGGTCCGTCCAAAGGGTTTTGTCGGCCACCGTCTGCACGGGGTATAAACGGCTCCCCAATATCTGTTCGGCGTGCGCCCGGTTGGTGTCCTGAGCGAAAAGCCACTTGCGCTCACCTGTTCCCCAACTCTTCGACAACCGGTCGTCGCTGAGGAAAATATCCGGCGCGTCGGGATAGCAGGAACCCCAGAGAAGAGTCGTCCCCTCGCCATTCTGCCCGCAACGCGGATACGCGAGCAGCGCCGGCTTAAGAAAGAAACTGTGGGTATAGAAAATGACCGATGCCGCGTCGGACTGATCGCCAACGACGATAAAGGAATCCGCGGGCGATCCCTTCTGCATGATTGTGTCGGCGAGTTGTTTGGAACTGAGCATGGGTTCGAAACGAACTAACGCGACGTGCGCCGCAACGAGAAAAATCGCCGAGGTCAGAGCGACGCCGATCGTGGCGGCCATCTGCTTTCCCTTGAGCCGCAGCACCCACGCCGCGGCTGGCCCGAGGAGCAGGGTGACGGCTGCGAGCAAAGCAGGCAGACGCAGGGCGGCGAATGCGGGACCCGTGAGGTCGAACAGATGCGACATCGCGAGCGTGTATCCGGCAACGTCGCGGTGCGCGAGCAAGGTGCCGACGTCCGGGACGAAGGGCAGATTGCGCGAATCCCACAGGCCCCAGGCGAGCACTCCTGCGGCAAGGGCTCCGACGACTGCGAACACTGCCTGCGCGCGAGTCAGCCACGCTGTGGAAAGAGGCGCCTGACCGCCGCCGCGAACTCCGGCGGTTGCATCGCCACGTTCTTCGATGCCGGCCACCACACCGGCTATCAGCATGAGCAGGGGTATCCAGGCGGGAAAAGTGTAGTACTCCAGATTGGTCGAGATCGAAAAAAATACAAGCGTGAAGCCGGCGAACAGGCTGAGCAACAGAGCCGATCGTATCCTGAATCTGCGCGCCGCGATTTCGCCGGACCCGGCGATGTTGAAGCCGGCCGTCACGGTCGCATTCTCGCGGACCTTCCGAAGCCACTGGCGGCCGTTCTTCCAGGCCGTGACCAGCAGGGCGGGCAGGAACAGGCTCCACGGGAAGAGCCAGACGAATTGAAGGCCCCAGTATGCGGCGAAGGGCAGCTTGTTGTAATCGTGCGGGTAGCGGCGCCCGAAGAAGCGCAGAACGTGCTCGTTGATGAAGTAGAACCAAAAGAAACCATGCACGTTGCCAACGGTCGGATGGTTGCCGACGGCATTTCCCTGGTCGGGATTGGCCAGACCGACCAGAATGTGCCACGGCGCGGCAATGGCAAGAAACAGCAGCAGTCCGGATACAGGCCGTAACTCGCGCCATCGCCGCCGTTGGCCGGTCAGCAGAAGAAAGGGAACGGCGGCGCCGGCAAAGAAAACAGGCGCTATCAGGCCCTTGGTCAATGTGGCGAAGGCGAGGACCGTCCATGTCCAGTACAGCCGGTTGGGCCGGTTGAACTCAAGGCCGGTGAGCAGGCCGTAAAGCGCGGTGAGCAGAAAGAAGCTGAGGATAGCCTCCGGGATGATGAAGCGGGTAAACAGAAACGGCCCGATGGAGGTAAGCACTCCCAGTGCCGCGTACAGACCCGCGCGCGGACCCCAGGCCCGGCCCGCCCAAGTCCATGTCAGCCATGCCAGGCCAAGCATCGCAAGCGCGTTGGGCAGGTGCGTGGCAAAAGCGTTCTGGCCCGCCACCCGGTAAACAACGGCTACCAGCCACCAGGGCAGCGGCGGCTTCTCGATGTAACGAAGGCCGTTGATCTTCGCGGTGACCCAATCGGAACTCTCGGCGAAGTGCTGGGCGGCCTGGGCGTGTTCCGCGTCGACATCGTCGAGCAGCGCCGGGGCGAACAGAGATGCGAACTGGACTGCAAGAAAAATCGCGCCCAGGAGCAGCCACGCCACGCGCGTCGAAAGGGCGGCTGGCTGGCATTGCCGCGTTTCCTCCCTGGTCGTTACTGCGGGAAATGGTGTCAACGCTTATGATAACGAAAGGCCGCAATCCGCTTGGCGCGGTTTGGTCACAACACATGGAGCTACCGAGCGGGAACCGCGAAATCGACATCGCCGTCGTGCTGCCTACGTTCAACGAAAGTGAGAACGTCGCGGAGGTTATTGCCCGCCTGTCCGCCGCGCTTACCGGCCTCGACTGGGAGATGATCTTCGTCGACGACGATTCACCCGACGGCACGGCCAGGATCGTAAGCGGATTTGCGCAGGAAGATCGCCGGATTCGCCTGATTCAGCGCATCGGGCGGCGCGGGCTTTCTTCCGCCTGCATCGAAGGGATTCTGGCAACGCCCGCGACCTGTGTCGCGGTGATGGATGCGGATCTGCAGCACGACGAGCGCATCCTGCCGCGGATGCTGCAAAATCTGCGCGGCGAGGGTTTGGACATTGTTGTCGCCACGCGGAATTCTGATGGCGGCAGCATGAGCGGGTTTTCGGAAGGCAGGCAATTTCTCAGCCGGCTTGGCCGGCGGATCAGCCGGTTTGTTTTCCGTTGCGAATTGACCGATCCGATGAGCGGTTTCTTCGTGGTGCGGCGGAGCTTTTTTCTTGAGGTGGTGCGCGAGTTGCACGGCGGCGGCTTCAAGATACTGCTGGACATCCTGGCCACCAGCCGCAGGCCCGTTCGCCTGGGTGAGGTGGGCTACCACTTCCGAAACAGGATCTACGGGGAAAGCAAGCTTGACGTCAGCGTGGCTGTGGAGTACCTGTTTCTGGTGCTGAGTAAACTGACCGGCGGAGCGATTCCGACGCGGTTCGTCGTGTTTGCATTGGTCGGGACCATCGGGCTGATTGTGAACCTTTCCTGCCTTTCAGTGTTGTTTATCAAATTCCATCTTGGCTTCAGCGCTTCGCAGGCATGGGCGACGCTTGCGGCCATGACGGGCAATTTCTTCCTGAATAACCAGATCACTTATCGCGACCGGAGACTGCACGGCATTTATATGTTGCTCGGGCTGCTGAGCTTCTGGCTGGCGTGTTCGTTCGGAGCGTGGGCGAATGTCAGCGTTGCGGGAAATCTGCTGCGTTCCGGCGTGCCGTGGTGGGTCGCCGGATTCGCAGGCACGGTTCTCAGCGCGGTCTGGAATTACTCGATCAGCAATCTCTTCACGTGGCAGATGCCTCAGCCGCAACGGGCGAGCGACGATGCGGTCGCCGAGAACGCGCTTCCGTCGGCAAAGCCGACCGCGCCGCCGGGCTGGTAGCAACGCCATGCGTCGTCCATCCGGGGAATGGTGCCTTGGCAAACCAGGCCGCTGACAGTTTGCGCACAGCTTTCGAGTTCACGCACCTTCCGGGGCGAATCTCGTGAAGAACTGGTTGAGCCGCCGTCGTCCGCGAGCCGGAGTGCTCACCGGCATGGCCTTCCGAAAACCGGGCATCGAGCGACCGAACGCGCCGGGACGAACGCGCAGTGATGCCGCCGGAGCCGGCTGAACGGGTGGTTCCTCCACTGCCCGGCCGCGCCACGCGGCTCGGCGGGAGTTCCTGAAGTGTTCGGCACCTCGCGTCCGGCCCGTGCGCTACTGAGGCGAAAGGCTCCAAACGCCGTTCTTGCGATCGAATCCCGCCGTCGCCTCTTGCGGCTGCGTCGGACACGTAGTTGTATCTTTGGGGTCGGCGACGTGGAACGAATCGTAAAACGGCGTGAAATTGCCGAACTTGTACGTGTATTCGGCCCGGGCGTAATCGTCGTTAGTGGAAATCGAGGCGATGTTCACGACTTCCTTGGTGCAGAAGGTCGCGTTCTCATAGACCGTGTCCCAGGTGTTCTTCGACGGCGCTGGTATCACCTGCGGCTTGCCGGTCACCAGCTTCTTCCCTTTATCCGTAAGCTTGACGTCGAGCGCGTACATCCATTGACTGTGATTCTGGGGATTGAAAATCTTGCCCTTGGGGGGAGTGATCGTTACAAGGCCTGCCGCCTCCATCGCCTTCTGGTACTTGCCGTCCGGCGTATCCCAATGGGCGGCTACGGGGTCCGTGCCGATGTTGTTCATTCCGGTCAGAACTTTATTGGTCTGCGGATTTTTGGCGAAGAAGTCGTTAAGCACAGATTTCGCCTGAGCGGGAGTCATATCGTTCGAACTGCATCCGCACATCAGCGCGGCAAAAAGAACAGCGGAAAACACGCGTTTGGAATTCATGGTCGGCCTTTCCTGGCAAGTCACCGGTATACATGCTATCGCAAAGTCGCAGACGCCGCACTCCCGTGTGTCGTAACAACGACCGATGGTGTCCGGGACTCAGCCGCAACACCCGGTTATGAGCACCCGGCGGCGGCCGCGCACCCGATCGTTACGCCTCTGGCGGCAAAAGGCGCAGGATATCGAGTCGCGCAGCAACTTCTTCGATGTCGTAATTCAGGTCGATTTCGGCTCCGAGGTTTCTGGCGTCGCCTTCCGGGCCGACGCGCCTGTAATCCGGCTTGCCGATGGATGTACAGTGGCCTTCTACCAGGGGCTTCTGAGCAATCTCTATCACTTTGCCGCCATAGCGCCGCTTCCAGTACATGACGCCGAAACCAAAGTCCTGTCGACAACGATCGCGTGCCGCGCGTTCTCGCTCGTCCGGACAGTTCGGATGATAGTTGAAGGATCGCCACCATCCGGTCCCCTTTTGGAACTGATCGCGGCTCGCGCCCTCGGTTGTACACCCCGCAAGTTCCCAATAGCGGTGCCGCGCCCGGCTCAACAGGTAACGCCTGCCTCCCATATCCCGGACAGCCGCCATTTCGCCATTTTTCAGCGAGTTATAGATGCCCGCCAGTTTGTTCATGTTTTCCATGCGGCAAAGCAGATCGGCGTGCCAGAAAGCCAGTCTCGGCGCGAACAGAAACACAAACTCCAGCGGAAACATGAAAAACATGACCGGAAATTGCAGGGTTCGGTTGAAATCGATCAGAATTCCGCCGGGGATCACGGGCGGCGGGCCGGAACGCGGATCGTAACCGACCACCGGGGTCCATCCCGCTTCCTGCACGAGTCGCTGCTGCAGAACGCACCAGCGCTGGCTGACGTTCCAGCAGAGCCATGGCCGCTCGATCCCAGCCAACGCTTCCTTCCACTCGGCGGCGGCCGCGTAGATGCGATCGAGAGGGAGCTTGTAGTGTTCCCAGTTTCCGTGGCCGAGAACGGCCGCCAAATTCGTGGAAGTCACTATGGGATCAAGGTACCACGCGTTTGGGAGTTTTCCCAGGCGGATGGGGACGGAACGGGTTGGGGCCTGTCTGGCAGGCGGCCAGAAATTGCGGGCATGGGTACTACATCAGCCTGACCGACCGGAAAGGGAATTGAAGCAGCATTACTCGATCCGCGACCGCCAGCCTGGCGCGGGCGACGCCGACAATCGCAGTACGGCTCTCCGAGCCGCGCCGCTTACGTTCTAAAACCCGGCCGGTTTCGGCGCGGCTACCGCCGCGTTCTGCTGGGCCGGCAACACTTTGATTTCCGCCCGCTGGAAGCCGAACTTGTGTCCGTTTTCGTCGATCAGATTGATCTGGCAGGTATACACGCCGGTCGGCAGCTTCGACAGCGGCACCTGGAACTTCACGGGCAGAGTCTGGCCGCGTTTCGGAATAAACGCATCCAGATAAACCGGCTCGGATTCGAACAGCTTGTTCTTTCCGCGATAGAAGCCAAGAGTCGCCGCTACGCTGGGTTTCTGATCGGCGCCCAGCGTCGGATCGTAGACTTCCATGTAGACATAGAGGTTCTGATCTTTGCGGAACACGCGCGTGATGCTCGGCACCAGTTGTTGGCCCTCGTCCACCAGAGGATTGTCTTCCTCCACCTTGCTGTTCGGGTCCGCCTTGGCCAGCGCCGACTTTAGAGGCTGACGCTGGCTGCTCAAAACGATGGAACTCGTCTTGATCTTCGTAGGCTGGTCGGCCGCAAGATCCGGAACCACGATGTTCGTTTCGTAAGTTCCCATCTTGCCGGTTTCGTTTTCACGCGTCAGGAACTTCAGTTTGTAAGAACCCGGCGGAACGGTAAATCCGGTATCGTAGGCGATGGTTCGGTTGTTCAGTTCCGTCAATGTCGATCCCGCCAGCTGAATCGTGATGCCATCGCGTACCACGCCCTTCATTTGATCTTTGTTGTCGCGCAACTGGCCGACGAAATCGAGGTCCGTCTTGGCGTTGCCTTTGCTCTTCGCCAGAGCGATTTCAGAACCGGGTATCTTCACGCTGAACGGAACGAAGTAGCGATCGCGAGCCAGCCGGAAGTAGTTCACTTCCGCCGCGAGCGTCAGATCCGTAATCGGGTCGCCCAGAATCAGCGCCTGCTGTAACTGATCTTCCTTATCCGCCTGTGTAAACTTGCCGAATTCCTTTTCCGCGAAATAACCGTGCTTGTAATCCAGCTTCGCGGAGGCAACGTCCGCGCGCGTCAGCTTCACGTTCACGGTCCGGTATTTGCCATCCATCTTCGTATTTGTGCTGTAGTAGCCCAGGATGTAGTAGCTGCCGATATCGTCGCGGGCCTGTTCCATGCCAACTGCGAGGTCGTTATCTTCGGCGAACAACTTGCCGCCGGTATCGGCTGCCATTGTCGCGAGCGTTTCCTGCGCGGTATCGTTTGCCGCGCCGCCGCGTCCGCCACCCATGCCGCCCTGTGCACCGCTCGTAAACAAGCTCGCGCCTTTGCCCGATGCGGTGCTGGCGTCTCCGCCTGGCGCCGAGGCAGTCATACCGCGCGCGTCCACCGGGTAGATCGCCACATTGGCCTTCTTCGCCGAATTGATCAGCTTCATCAGTTCCGCCTGATTATCCATGCCGGACTGCGTGATGCCGCTCGAAAAATACATCAGCGCTTTCTTCTCCGGGAAACCGGCGAGCATCTTCGCGGCGGTCTCGATCGTGGTGAGCTTCTTGTCGACGTTGAAAATATCGAATTCCGATTGGTCGGCGCTGAAGGTATTGTCGTCGGAGGTGTCGCCCGCGCCAAGGCTATCCACCATGTCCGCGCCTTCACCGATATGAAACTTCTTCACTGCCGCTTCGAGGGCGTCCTTATCGTCTGTAAAGTCCTGCGAGATTTCCAGCGGCCCGGTGGTCGCCATCATGATGCAGACCAGGTCCGCCGGCTTCAGATCCTTGTGGATGAAATCAATCGCCGTTTTCTGGACGCGAATCTGTTCGGCGACGGCCATCGTGCTGAAGTCGAAGAGCATCGCCACAAGCCTGCGGTCCTGATACCGGATGATCGGCTGGGCGGTCCCGGCCTTGGTGGCAACCGGCGTCGGTTTGGCCGGCGTGGCCGCCGCAGGTGCCGGTTGAGCCGTCTGCACGACTGCGCCGCTCATACTGGCGGGGGCTGCCGCGGTAGCGGGCTTCGTGGGTGCAGCAGCGGCGGCCGTCGCGGGCTTTGTCTCATTGACCGGCTTTACGGCGGGAACCGGAGGCGGTGGCGTATCGATGTCCAGCTTCTGGAAGTCGAACACGGCGATCTGTTGCGTCTTGCCGTCTTCGCTGAGCGAGAAGTCGCCCTTCTTCAGATCTTCCACGACTTTCCCGGATTTGTCCTTCACCGTCACGTCGATGATCACGAGCGTCGTGTTCGCCGTGAATGTCACAGGCGCCTGCTGACCCGGAAGATTGCCGAACCCCAGAAGAAATGTCAGTCCGAAAATGATTGTCCGCTTCATCGTCTTTTACCCTTTTTGCTTCCTCACCACCAACCCTAACAATACGTTCGCGAGACGCCGGGGTCAATGGGGTACACCCCGCCCGGTTGTATCAGAACGTAAATCTTGCGTTCGCCGATACCGTCCGCATACCGCCCGCCGCCGTCGGGAGTCCGTAATTGATCGTCCCGACGGTCGTGCCAATCCCCGTGATGCTCGGATGATTCAACGGATTGTTGGTCGTGAAAGTCAGCTGCAGCCTGTGCCGCTCTCCGATCTGGAAGGAACGTGAGGCGTTTGCTCCAAGCGTGAAGTTCACAATCCCGGGGATCGTGTCGCGACCCGCATTGCCGTAAGTACCCGGGGTCACCGTCGTGAACGCCGCAGTGTTGAAATAACCCGTTCCGTCTTCCACCGGCAGTCCGGTCGCTTGGGCGCGCGCCGCACCGATGATGCCGGTGCCGGACGGGTCGCCCGAAACGGTTGCCGTGAAAGGCGTGCCGGAGGTGACCGAGTAAGTTCCGTTCACACGCCATCCGCGGACCAGATTCCAGTAGAAGTTGCTCTTCTGGTTGTTCGCGAGCGTCTGGTAGTTAAATACCACCGAAAGACCCTGATGGGGAACTCCGGGGGTTAACGCCCGTTCCGCAAGGATGTCGTTTTCAATCTGCACCACGCCGCCGCCCAACGTCGACGAATCGTCGATGGACTTCTGGAGTGTGTAAGTTATGGAAGTGCCGAAGCCTCTCGCCAGCCGCCTCGTGAGCTGCAACTGACCTTCGTGGAAGATCGAATTGCCAATCGATTCATCGAGCTGAATACTGGTGAGCGCATTTTGAATCGGCACGCGGGAGGCCTCGGAAACCGCGGGCCCCGGCGTCGCTCGATTGGGGCCGAGGAGGACGTCGAGATCGGAGCCTTTCGTTCCGAAATAGGATCCCTGAAGAACATAGGATTTCCAGAAAGTGAACTGAACTATCGAGTTCCACTGCTGGGCCATAGCCGGCTTATAGTTCTGCGCAATGGCGTAGTTGTTGGTAATCGAGTCCGATGGCAGCGCCGGGAAGCCGTTCTGCAACGTCAAAACCGAGCCGGTATCGGCCAGCGCCTGCGCGGGAGTCAGGCTGACTGTCTGCACGAACGGCGGCTGTATGGCAAGCTTGTTGCCCTGCGTCTGGAGCGCGCCGCCGTTGTAACGGATGCCATACCCGCCGCGGAACACAATCGCACGCTTGCTCCAGGGTTTCGCCGCCACCCCGATTTGAGGCTCAAACATTTTGTAATCCGGATTAATCAGGCCCGTTGGAACGGTACCACCACCATACGGGTTGGTTTCGCCCGGCGTAACGAACTGGGCAGCTGTTCCCGCCGGCGAGAAATCGAGGTTGGCCATATGGTTGTATTTCTCGGTTTCCGGCGCGAAAAACTCCCAGCGAAGCCCCATGTTGATCGTTACTTTGGTGCTCAGTCTGAAATCGTCGTTCACATAAGCTGCCGCCGTGTGTTGCCGGTAATAGAAAACGTTGTTTCCGTTGAGGTATTGGGTGATCGAGGTCGACCCCGGCAAGCCGAGCAGGAAATCGGCCAGGTCATAGCCCGTGCCCTGCGAAACGGGGCTTCCATTTACAATCTGCTCGGTGTTGACGCCGGTGAAACTAAACGTGCCGCGGGCGTTGCTGCCCGTCAGAGAATTGGTCTCACGCTTCGAACCGGTGATGCCGACGGCAACGTTGTGTTTGCCTCTTGTCTTGGCAACCGCATCGGTAAGGGTAAACGTAGTCGAGTGATTCGTTGAGG
This sequence comes from Bryobacterales bacterium, assembly GCA_003136575.1. Classification (GTDB taxonomy): domain Bacteria; phylum Acidobacteriota; class Terriglobia; order Bryobacterales; family Bryobacteraceae; genus BOG-234. Next base: position 37,882 of record PLEX01000191.1, read on the forward strand.
GCGTACCGTCCGTCAGCCCGTTGAAATTGGCGAAGCTCAACGTGGGCGGACCATAAGTGGCGGGCTGCGCCAACACGCCGTTAATCCCGTCCTGAGCCGCTACGTTGATTCCGAGCGCGGAAAAATACGACTGGTTATTGGTGTTGTTGCGGTTTACCGCCATCGTGAATGTATTGACCAGCGTTGGCTGGAGGGTTCGCGCGTAAGATGCGGTGAGAGCTTTGCCTCCGCCGCTGGTCGGGTCTCTGAAACCGAACGTCTGGTACGTCGCCGAGTTTCGGTCCTGCGCGGACATATTCAGGTTGAGGCGATCCTTGGGAGTGATCGGATCCGAAATCTGCGACGTAAACGTGTTCGTGTTACTCGGATTGCTGGCGTCGAACTCGTAATTCTTTACCACGCCGACGCCGGTGGGAGCGGGATAAAAGCTGAGCAGCGCGAGCGCCGACGGACTCAGACGGTTCGCGGGAATGATATTGCCGGGAAATGGTGTCGTTCCGCCGGAAAGCGGGTCGTAGATGATATTCGTGATACCCGAGAAATCGCCCGCGCGCATTCCTGAACCGGGCGTTCCGGCCGCGAGGTTCGGCGTAGTGCCGGTCGGGACACTGGAGACGTTTTCAACGCCGGTGCGATTGCGCGCGCCGGTGACATTCACGTTCCAACGGGAGTTCTTCAGATTGAATTTTGTTTTCGGAATCATGAGCGGACCGCCCAGCGTGAATCCCAGCGTGTTGTTCGCCGTCGCGGGCTTCACGGGAGCCAGACCGCTTGTGGTCGCCGAAGCCAGGTCGAACGGCCGGGCATTCAGCGCCGAATTCTGGAATGTGTACACGATTGCGGCCTGCCATTGCGGACCGCGTCCACGGCCGGCTCGGTTGCCGAAGGAAGTCGTACCATTGGGCCCGCGACCACCACGCCCTCCCGCGCCACCGCGACCACCGCCGCCACCTCCACCGCCGCGTCCGCCTCCACCGAAGCCGCCTCCACCACCTCCCTGGGCGAACCCGGCCGCTCCACCGGCCCCACCAGCTCCACCCCCGCCGCCGCGGCCACCGCCGCCCGGTCCGCCTGCACCACCGCGCCCGCCTCCCGGACCGCCGAGTCCGCCTTGGCCCCCCATGCCAAACTGGTCGCTGCCGGGTCCGCCGGGGCCTCCGGGACCGAATCCAAATCCACCCGGGCCACCCATGCCGAAGCCGTCGCCAGCCTGCGCCTGTACGCCTTGGCTGAGCGTGCCGTTAACTGTGTAGGAGTCGCCGGCCGCTACGCCCGCGTCGCCAGCTGACGCCAACGAAGACGCCGGGGCATCGGAAACGATTGTGTCCTCATTCTGAACGAGACTGAGATTCTGGAATCCGCCGCCCCGCCCTCCCTGTGCCTGCGCAGCACCTCGTCCACCAGCTCGTCCGGTGAAGCCAGTTGCACCCGTCGCACCGCGCGCCCCACGTCCGCCGCGCGCGGGAGGCGCGTTCGCAGCCGCCTGAGCGGCGGCCATGCTGGGTCTTGGCAAATCGGGCGTGGGTGCGGGAGCCGGAGGCGCCGCAGGTGTAGCCGGCGTGGCCGGTGCCGCAGTCACCACCGGCGCCGGTGCCGCTGGAGCGACCGGCTTGGGCGCAACCGCCGTTGTCGCGTGAGCCTGCAGCGTCACATCGAAACTGAGAGGCGTAGAGGATGCCGCCGCGTCCTTCTGCACCGATTCAAACCCAAACATAAGGACCGTGTACTTGCAGGATGTCGAAGGCAATCCGCCAATCTCAAACCGGCCCGCATCGTCGGTGGTCGTCGTGATCTTGCTGTCGCTGCCGCATTCGGCCGAAACCGTCGCGCCGGGAATCGGCTGTCCGCCGGAGCGAACGATGCCGTTCTGCACATCGGCAGCCGCAACGCCGGCGAAAATCGGCAACATCAGACAAATGGAACGCAACATTGGATATGGATCCTCTTCAAAGATACGGAAGCACAATTCGGACAATCAAAGCAAGCGAACCCGGCGATTTCACACACGCCGGGTTTCGCGTTCAAGAGCATTGACCTACCCGATCTTTCCGGCTGGCCAATGCCGACAAATCAAAGGCTCCGTCGGCAATCGGCCGACCAAACCACAAGCCGCCGTCTATTCGGCCTTCTTCAGCGTGATCGTGCGGGGCCCGCGCCCGCCCATGTCAAACGTGATTTCGAGCTTGTCGCCAACCACCTTACCGGTGTACTCGGTCTTCGTCGGCGTGCCATCACGGCCGTTGCGCGTGAGGCTGAAGGTAAAGGTATCGCCGCTCATCTTTCCATCCGCGATCTGCGTGACCACGGGATCTCCACCGCCGCGGCCCTGAGTCGTAACCGAACCGGTCAGCGCCGAGCCGGAAACTTTAAACTCATAGGTTCCGCCGCCGCCCATGCCACGGCCACCGCCGGCCGGAGCCGCGGAGGCGTCAACGGTCCACTTTCCCGATATATCGGCCGCCGAAGCGGCAAACGTCAAACACAGCATAGCCACGAGGGCCAACAGGGTTGTTTTCATAAGTAGAATGATGATTATAGGAGGTTGAGGGTTACCCGGACCGGCCAGTTTACAGCGATTTACAAGGTTTGAGAATCGAAATAAAATACTACGTAAGTAGAGATTTTGGCTAACGCGAAAAGGCTCCGGCCCGTCGGTACCGCGCGGGCCGGAGCCTTGTTTCGTCGAATGTTCAATCCTTATTCGGCCTTTTTCAACGTCATGGTTCGCGGTCCGCGTCCCATGTCCGACGTGAGTTCCAACTTGTCGCCGACGATTTTACCGGTGTAATCGATCTTCATTTCGTTGTCGCCGAACGTGCGCGTAATGCTGAAGGAGAAGGTGTCGCCGCTCACCTTACCGTCGGAAATCTGGGTCACGGTCGGGTCGCCACCGCCGCGGCCCTGCTGGGTCACTGTACCCGTAAGCTTGGATCCAGCCACTTTAAATTCGTAGGTTCCGCCGCCCATTCCACCGCCCATGCGGCCACCGCCACCGGGTCCGCCAGGACCGCCGGGAGCACCGCCGCCGGGGCCGGCTCCACCAGGCCCACCGCCGGGACCACCCGCCGGTGCCGCGGAGGCATCGACCACCCACTTACCAGAAATATCGGCCGCCGAGGCCACAAAAGTTAAGCACAGCAAGGCCACAAGGGCCAACAGGGTTGTTTTCATAGCCTGATTATATGTGTGCGGAGGGGGCTCGAACGGTCTATTTACAGCGATTTACACGGTACGGCCCGCGCCGCCGGTTGCGGTACATAAGGATGATGGAACCGCGTACGCCCAGCCGCAGGCCGAGTCCGTGCGCCTGTACTTCCACAAAACGGACGCCGCTCTGGCTACGCATCGGTTTGACGCGCAGCCAAAGCGGCATCTGTTACCAGCTTGTCCGAAAGGCGCACACGGCCAGCGTTCAGACGGCCACAGTCCACCTCCGCCACATGGGCCGCCGTTGCGCGACCGTGACTCGGAACCAGCCTACGGAGCCTTGACGAGCGGAGTCGTATTCGGTCCGCGGCCCATGTCCGCGGTGATTTCCAGCTTGTCGGCCGAAACGACTTTACCGGTGTAGACGACCTTGGTCGGGTCTCCACCGCCACGGCCCTGCTGCATCACGCTGAACGTGAAAGTATCGCCGGTGACTTTGCCATCGGCAATCGCAGTAACCGTCGGATCGCCGCCGCCACGTCCCGCACGCGTCACGGAACCGGTGAGCGTTGCGCCGGAAACCTTGAATTCGTAGGTTGCGCCGGCGCCGCCACGTCCGCCGCCACCACCACCGCC